>CAMZKQ010000133.1 GCA_947311265.1 uncultured Chlorobiota bacterium
AAACCTGAACCATATAAAGGAAAAGGGGTTAAATTTGTAGGAGAACAATTACGTAGAAAAGCTGGTAAAACTGCTGGTGCAAAATAAAATAAATAGATAAAATGGCTTTATCAAAATTACAAAGACGGTACAAAATCAAAAGAAAGATTAGAGGGCGAGTTAAAGGCACTTCTACAGTACCTCGATTAAGCGTATATAGAAGCAACACTAATATATATGTACAAATGATTGACGACGTTACAGGGAATACACTGGCACAAGCTTCGTCAGCTACAAAAGACAAATCAACCAAAGTTACTAAAACCGAACAGGCTGTTTTAGTTGGAAAAGAAATTGCTGAAAAAGCAAAATCTTTAAATATCGAATCTGTAAACTTTGATAGGAGTGGTTACTTATACCATGGAAGAATTAAAGCACTTGCAGAAGCAGCACGTAAAGAAGGTTTAAAATTTTAATTATGAACGGAGGAAATTCAAAAAAAGTAAAAGCTGCTGATGCTGACTTAAAAGATAGGCTAGTTGCGATTAACAGGGTTACTAAGGTAACTAAAGGAGGACGAACTTTTAGCTTTTCTGCAATTGTTGTTGTTGGAGATGAAAAAGGATTAGTCGGGATAGGATTAGGAAAAGCTGGCGAAGTAACCACTGCAATTTCAAAAGGAGTCGAAGATGCAAAGAAAAACTTAGTTAAAATCCCTATCTTAAATGGCACGATACCGCATGAGCAAATTGCTAAATATGGTGGAGCAAGAGTCTTTATTAAACCAGCATCTCATGGTACCGGAGTAAAAGCTGGTGGTGCAATGAGAGCAGTATTGGAAAGTGTTGGGATTACAGATGTTCTTGCAAAGTCAAAAGGATCATCAAATCCACATAACCTTGTAAAAGCATCAATGAAAGCACTACTTGAACTCAGAGATGCTTATACAATCAGTCAGCATAGAGGAGTTGCCTTAGACAAAGTTTTTAACGGATAAAATATAAAAAATGTCGAAAATAATTGTAACGCTCAGAAAAAGCCTCATTGGAACAACCAAAAGGCAAAAGAAGACTGTTCAAGCATTAGGACTTGGAAAGATAGATTCTACTGCAGAGCATAATGCTACTGAGCAAATCAAAGGAATGATTAACAAAGTAAATCACCTAGTTACCGTAGAGGAACTAAAATAGAATAATTCAAAATGGATTTAAGTAACTTAAAACCTGCAAAAGGTTCACTAAAAAATAAAAAACGAATTGGTCGAGGGCAAGGCTCTGGACGTGGTGGAACTTCTACAAGAGGGCACAACGGACAGAAATCAAGATCAGGCTATTCTAAGAAAATTGGCTTTGAAGGTGGGCAAATGCCTATTCAACAAAGAGTTCCGAAATTTGGATTTACGAACATCAATAGAGTAGAGTATAAGGCAATAAACTTATACATATTAGAGGACATTGCAACTAAGAACAACCTCGATACTATTGATAAAGCAACCATGGTTAAGATGGGACTGATTTCAAAAAAACAAAAAGTTAAAATTCTTAGTAATGGAACACTTACAAAGAAAATTACTGTAAAAGCAGATGCTTTTTCTAAATCTGCAATCGAGGCAATTGAAAGCAAAGGCGGAAAAGCAGAAAAAAACTAATAAATGAAAGGCTTAATCACCACAATAAAAAACATCTACAAAATTGAAGATTTCCGTAACCGTATTCTTACAACATTAGGACTTGTTTTGATTTATCGTTTAGGGGCACACGTTGTTATACCGGGGGTGGACCCTGGGCAACTAGAAAACTTGCAAGCACAAGCAGACGGAGGCATACTTGGTCTGTTAAATATGTTTTCAGGAGGTGCATTTGCAAATGCCTCTGTTTTTGCACTAGGAATTATGCCCTACATTTCTGCATCTATTGTGATACAGTTATTAGGAATGGCTGTGCCTTATTTCCAGCGATTACAGCGTGAAGGTGAAAGTGGAAGAACAAAAATTACTCAAATTACTCGTTACCTTACAGTAGCAATAACATTAGGCCAAGCCCCAGGCTATGTTGCAAACTTACACTCGCAATTACCAGCATCAGCCTTTTCAGAGATGACAGGTATATTTTGGCTCTCTGCTATTGTTATCTTAGTGGCAGGAACAATGTTTGTTATGTGGCTGGGCGAAAAAATTACTGACAAAGGAGTCGGCAATGGTATATCACTTCTTATTATGATTGGTATTATCTCCAAGCTACCTTTTGCTTTGATGGCTGAGTTTATGGCCAGGTTTGAAGGACAAGGTGGCGGACTAATTGTTTTCCTTGTAGAAATGGTTATGCTTTTTATGGTATTTGTCGCAACAATTGCATTAGTGCAAGCCACCCGAAGAATACCAGTACAATACGCAAAGCGAATTGTTGGCAACAAGCAGTACGGCGGAGTAAGGCAATATATCCCATTAAAAATAAATGCAGCAGGTGTGACGCCAATAATTTTTGCCCAAGCACTTATGTTTATACCAATGATGATTGGAGGATTTAATACCGATGCTACAAGTTCATTTGCAGCAGCATTCGCAGACATTACAGGATTTTGGTATAATTTTACTTATGGGCTAATGGTTGTAATATTTACATATTTTTATACAGCTATAACAGTGAATCCCACACAAATGGCCGAAGATATGAAGAAAAATGGAGGCTTTATACCAGGTATCAAACCAGGAAAGAAAACAGTTGAATTTTTAGACGGGGTAATGTCTAAGATTACACTGCCAGGCTCTATTTTCCTTGCACTAGTTGCCATACTACCTGCATTTGCTATGATTGCTGGAATTAATAACCAATTTGCATATTTTTACGGAGGGACATCATTATTAATCCTTGTCGGAGTTGTTTTGGATACTTTACAGCAAATTGAAAGTCATCTATTAATGCGGCATTATGATGGACTTATGAAAAGTGGAAGAATTAAAGGTAAAGCAGGAACTTCAGTTTCAATATAATATTATGGCTAAACAACCCTCAATACAGCAAGATGGAGTTATTACCGAAGCATTGTCTAACGCAATGTTTAGGGTAGAACTTCAAAACGGACACGTTATTACAGCACACATCTCAGGAAAAATGAGAATGCACTATATAAGAATATTACCAGGAGATAAAGTTAAAGTCGAAATGTCTCCATACGATTTATCAAAAGGAAGAATTACATTTAGATACAAATAAGATGAAAATTAGAGCATCATTAAAAAAACGATCTGCAGACTGCAAAATCGTAAGAAGAAAAGGACGTTTGTACGTTATCAACAAAAAAAATCCTAAATTTAAACAACGACAAGGATAAAATTAAAAAATTATGGCTAGAATTGCAGGTGTTGATATTCCCGACAGAAAAAGAGGAGTAATTGCATTAACTTATATCTTTGGAATTGGACGAAGTAGAGCAAAAACTATTTTAGAAAAATGCGAAGTAAGCCAAGAGCTTAAAGTTAATGAATGGAACGATGATCAAGTTGCTAAAATTAGATCTTACATTTCAGATGAGTTTAGAATCGAAGGTGAACTACGTTCGGAAGTACAATTAAATATCAAGCGATTGATGGATATTGGCTCTTATCGAGGTATTCGACACAGAAATGGTATGCCACTTCGGGGTCAAAAAACCAAAAATAATTCAAGAACTCGTAAAGGAAAAAGAAAAACCGTACAAAACAAGAAAAAAGCGACTAAATAATAATTAGAGATGGCTAAAAAGACAAAAACTAAAGTAACAAAAAAAAGAATTGTAAAAGTTGAGGCGGTAGGACAAGCACATATACACTCTTCGTTTAACAATATAATCGTTACCCTAACAAATTCTACTGGGCAAGTAATCTCTTGGTCATCAGCTGGAAAAATGGGCTTTCGAGGTTCTAAAAAGAATACTCCTTATGCAGCACAAATAGCTGCAAATGATTGTGCAAAAGTAGCACATGATGCAGGGCTTCGTAAAGTGAAAGTTTATGTAAAAGGGCCCGGTAACGGGCGTGAAGCTGCAATTAGAGCACTGCATACATCAGGGGTTATTGTTACTGAAATAATTGATGTAACACCAATGCCACACAACGGTTGCAGACCTCCCAAAAGAAGGAGAGCTTAATTATAGAATTAATTTATACAATGGCAAGATATATAGGACCAAAAACACGAATTGCTAGAAAATTTGGAGCACCGATTTTCGGCCCAGATAAAGTTTTTGAAAAGAAAAATTATCCTCCTGGACAACACGGGAATGATAAACGACGAAAAAAAGTGTCTGAGTACGGTACTCAGCTAAAAGAAAAGCAAAAAGCAAAATATACCTACGGTATTTTAGAAAAACAATTTGCAAACCTTTTCAGTAAAGCCTCTAGAAGTAAAGGAATTACTGGAGAAGTATTATTGCAATTGCTAGAATCGCGTTTGGATAACGTTGTTTTTAGATTAGGAATTGCACCTACAAGAGCAGCCGCAAGACAACTGGTATCGCACAGGCATATCGTTGTTGATGGTAGTGTAGTAAATATTCCTTCATATTGTCTTAAGGATGGGCAAACTATTGGCGTAAGGGAAAAATCAAAATCCTTAGAAGTTATTGCTGATGCACTTTCTTCGCATAGGCACTCAAAATCTGCTTGGCTAGAGTGGGATAAAGACACTCTTACAGGGAAATTTCTTGTTGTTCCTGAGCGTGATGAAATTCCTGAGAATATTAAAGAACAACTTATTGTTGAATTGTACTCAAAATAAAATACAAATTTTAGACTTATGTCAATATTATCTTTTCAAAAACCAGATAAAGTAATAATGCAAAAATCGGATGATTTCTTCGGAATATTCGAGTTTAGACCTCTTGAACCTGGTTATGGAATTACAATAGGAAATGCTTTACGGAGAATCTTGTTGTCCTCCTTAGAAGGCTATGCAATAACTTCACTTAAAATTGAAGGCGTTGAGCACGAATTTTCTACAATTTCAGGTGTAAAAGAAGACGTTACACAAATAATATTGAGCCTGAAACAAGTCAGGCTAAAACAAATTGTTGAAGATACTGATTTTGAAAAGGTTACATTAAATATTTCAGGTCAAGACTTCTTTAAAGCGGGAGATATTTCTAACTTCATGACTGGCTTTGAAGTGCTAAACCCTGATTTAGTTATCTGTAAAATAGAATCTGATGTCCGTCTGCATATTGAATTAACGATTGATAAAGGACGAGGTTACTTGCCCGCTGAGGACAATTCAAACATTACGCCAGAGCTCGATTTAATTCCAATTGATGCTATTTTTACGCCGATTAAAAACGTAAAATATTCCATTGAGAATTATAGGGTAGAACAAAAAACGGATTACGAAAAACTGGTTTTTGAAATTCAATCTGATGGCTCAATTACACCAAAAGAAGCCCTTAAAGAGGCGGCCAAAATATTGATTCATCACTTTATGCTATTCTCTGACGAACGAATTACCCTCGAAACAGACGATAAACAAGAAAACGTTGAGTTTGATGAAGAGGTATTGCACATGCGGCAGTTACTTAAAACAAAATTAGTCGATTTGGATTTGTCTGTAAGGGCTCTAAATTGCTTAAAAGCTGCTGATGTCGACACCCTTGGAGAGCTAGTTATTTTTAATAAAAATGACTTGTTGAAATTTAGAAATTTCGGAAAAAAATCATTGTCCGAACTGGACGAATTACTTGAAATTAAAAACCTTAACTTTGGTATGGACGTAGCAAAGTATAAATTAGATAAAGATTAAATTTATCAAAACACTAAACTTCGCAGAGTAAATATTGAAGTTACATTGTTTATCAAGAATAAAATAGAATGAGACACGGAAAAAAATTCAATCACTTAGGAAGACAAGCAAGCCACCGAAAGGCAATGCTTTCAAATATGGCTACATCGCTAATAATTCATAAAAGAATTAAAACAACTGTTGCCAAAGCAAAAGCACTAAGGAAATTTGTAGAGCCCCTTATTACCCGCTCAAAAACAGATACAACTCACAACAGAAGACTCGTTTTTAGGTACTTACAAGATAAAGATGCAGTTACTGAAATTTTTAGAGAAGTTTCTGTAAAAATCGGTGATAGGCCGGGCGGTTATACTCGTATTCTTAAAACAGGTACTAGGCTTGGCGATAATGCGGAAATGTGTTTTATTGAACTCGTAGATTACAA
>CAMZKQ010000134.1 GCA_947311265.1 uncultured Chlorobiota bacterium
AAATTTCTACCAATAAATCTCGGATACGAGTGGAGCAATTATCATAAAAAAAATCGTAGTGGTAATAGCGGTTTTTTGGTTTAGCATTATTGGTAAGAAAATCAAAAACGAGCTGTTTTTCTTCACCAGTAAGGTTTAAAACTTGCTCTTTCATGGAGCGTTTTGTATGATGATATTCCCTCGAAAAGTTTTTGAAAAATGTAACACTTAGCTTATAATCTAGCTGCCCTCGAGTAAATTTGAGGTAAAAATTATCGGTATTAAAATCAAAAGTACCGTAATTAAACACAAAATCTAGTTTTTTTTCAGTATCCTGCACACGCACTGCCGTATGCCCAAATGAGGAGTATAAATCGGCACCAGGGTCGCAAGTAATAATGCTTATTTTTGCAGATGGGCTTAGCGGTCTGCCAGCAAAATTTTTGGCACTAATAGACAGAAGTAAAAAAAGGAGTAATAAACGTAATTTCATTGAGGTGTGAATGATTTTAGAAAATATTGCAAATATACGAATGATTTTTTGTTTTACAATTCAAAAAAAGCAAAGCCTTTTTTTTATGTGAAAAAATTGTTATTTTAATGAAAATTTAGTACTTTCATGGCATCATAAAAAACACTAATTTTTAAACTAAAAACTGCTAAATAATTATGTCAAATCAAAATAGAGAACGAGACTTGGTGCTTGCACCCAACGAATATGCCTATATTTCGGATCAAACCAAAGGGCACGTAGTGGCCTATGTTGGCCCCTATAAAACGAGCATGGCCAATACCGACCAGCCTGTTTATTTTAACGAAAAGCTAAAACGCTTTGTAACTTGCATGCTCGACGAGGCCATTAAGCAATTTACCATTGTACCAGAAGGCTGGTATGTTACGCTGAAAAACCCGCCTATGGACGGTAAGCAGCCACTTATTGGCACGTCCAATAATTTACCAAAATTAAATGTTGGGCGAAAAGTACACATTCCTGGGCCCGATTTTTTTGCCCTTTGGCCAGGGCAAATAGTGCGTGTAATAAAAGGGCATCGCCTAAGGAGCAATCAGTACCTACTAGTACGAGTGTACGAAGAGGAACAGGCCACTAAAAATTGGGACAATGCCGTAATAATGCCCCAAGATACCACCGAAAAAGAAGTCGTTGTAGAAAAACCAAATCTGCCGGTAGGCAAACTTTTAGTCATAAAAGGGAAAGACGTTTCTTTTTATATCCCGCCCACGGGTATTGAAGTTGTGCCAGATATAAATCGCAACTATGTCCGCCTTGCTGTTACCCTCGAACGCTTGGAATACTGCATTCTTTTAGATGAAGATGGCAATAAATCCTACCTAAAAGGCCCTAAGGTGGTAATCCCATCGCCTACGGAAACTTTTTTTGTAAAAAATGGACAAAAGAAATTTAAAGCCATAGAGCTTAGCGAAAACAGTGGTATTTATGTAAAAGTAATTGCCCCTTATAAAGAAGGCGAAAATACTTACGAAATTGGCGACGAACTTTTTATTACTGGCAAAGATAAAATGATTTATTTCCCTCGCCACGAGCACGCACTTATAAAAGATGGCGATAACGATATTTACCAATCCGTTGCTATCCCTGCCGGGGAAGGACGCTATTACCTCAACCGCCTCACCGGGCAAGTGCTTTTACAAAAGGGGCCTGCTATGTTCCTGCCCGACCCCAGAAAAGCAGTAATTGTGCAGCGTGTACTTACCGAAAAACAAGCCAGCTTATACTACCCTAGTAATAAAAGTGTGCAAGAGCACAACTCAAAGTTAAGGCGAGTAAAAGAGAAGGTCGGCAATAAAGCGTCCGACTTTGTGCAAGCGAACCAAGTGCAGAAGCGAATGGGTGAAATCATGGATGAAAAAGAACTCTTTGCTGAAATCGCTAGCGAGGAATTTGTGCGTAGCCAAACTTATACCAAAGCACGCACAATAACTTTGGATACAAAGTTTCAAGGGGCAGTAACTGTTGATGTCTGGACGGGATATGCCGTTTTGGTTACCGGCAAATCTGGGCAACGAAAAGTAATTGCTGGGCAACAAACCTACCTACTAGAATACGACGAAAGCCTTGCCGTTACCGAGCTTTCTACGGGCACACCAAAGACGGACGATAAGGTATTAAAAACCGTCTATCTAAGAGTGTTACATAATAAGGTGTCGGATATCGTTGAGGCTGAAACCAAAGATTTATGCCCCATTGAAATATCGCTTTCCTACCGAATTAATTTTACGGGCGACCCTAAAAAGTGGTTCAATGTAGAAAACTATGTGAAATTTCTTACCGACCACCTACGTTCCAAAATCAGAAATTTTATACAAAAACAAAGTATTAGCGAGTTTTATGCCAATCCAATTGATATTATTAGGAATATTGTTTTGGGCAAACCCAATGGCAAAGGCGAACGCTCGGGCGGAAAATTTATTGAAAACGGTATGCACATTTATGATGTCGAAATTTTAGGTTTTGAAATTTTAGACGAAGATATTGAAGAGCTATTAATGGCTGCCCAGCACAACCAAGTACGGCGAAAATTAGAGATAATTGCCAAAAAAGATGAACTTAAATTTACCAAAGAAAATGAAGATATAAATCGAAAAATTGCATCTGAAAAATCGACCACTCGCCAAAATGCAGTCGAGCTACAGAAAAAAGAAACGCAAAAGCAAATCCTGCTGGCACTAGAAAGAATTAGCGAAGATATTAAAATTGAAACTTTACTGACCGATGCCAAATTAGAAACGCAAAAGAAACTATCCACTATCCATGGTAGCGAATTGGCTAGAACAAAGGCTACGGCAGAGCAAATTCATGAGCAAAATGTACAGCAAATGCAACTTGTGCTTCAAAAACTAAAAGCAGAAGTAGAAGCAGTAACGAGCAAAGCAAAAGCCGTATCGCCAGATTTAATTGCCGCCCTGCAAGCCTTTGGTGATAAAGCATTGGCAGAAAAAATGGCAGAATCAATGGCACCACTTTCCATAATTGGCGGCAAAAGCATTGCCGAGGTATTTGGCAATTTATTAAAAGGCACTGTACTAGAAAAAGTGCTTGATAAAGAGGCGATTAAACGGTAGGCTAAACACGGGTTGCCACCCGTATTTACATAATGTGCATTCCTACGGAATTTTGAAAAACTACAATTTCATAGCCCCCGATTATCATCGGGGGCTATTAGAATTACAAAAAAATGCTAGCCTGTTTGCCAAGTAAACAACGATGCTAGTCGCTGGGATAAAGCTAAACATTTTCTTAAACACAATCGTTTTTTTAAGAACAATTTGTATTTTTGCCCAGTACTGCTCCTATAGTACACTATGCACCTAAACAGCGGCAATGAAAAAACACCTTCTTCTAATATCACTCCTACTGCCCTGCACTTGCTTATTTGCACAATTCCCTATTTCGCAAAACTTAGGGAATATAAATAAATTTGCCCTTTCTCCTGCCTTTGCAGGGATAAATTCCAACGCCGAAGCGTTTATTACCTACGGCAGTATGATGGCTGGTATTTCGGGTGCACCCGAATACAAACTGCTAAATACCAATTTTACTTTAAACGAAATATTTAGTGCAGGGCTAAATTTAGGCGTTCTAAATACCGGAAATTTCTCCAAATATAAAACTTCGCTAACGCTTGCCGCCCAATTTCAGCTTAAAGAAGAGGCATTTATTACCTTTGCCCTTAGTCCCAATTTTTATCGCCACCAACTCGAAATCTCTAAAATTAAATCGCAAGGCACAGACCCTTTTTTGCTCAACA
>CAMZKQ010000135.1 GCA_947311265.1 uncultured Chlorobiota bacterium
AGATAGTAGGTGCTGTCCGTATTTCTATCAATAATTCTAATTTTAGTAACTCCATTTTTCATTTCATTTACAACAAAATAATCATCGTAAATAAAGCAGCCTTGATAGTTTGTTTTCTTTTTTTCTGGGATTACAACTGTCCAGTTTTCGGGCAAAGTGGGGCTGATTGGCGATTTCATTAAGCAGCCATCGGGGGCATTATAGGTGGTTGTTATATAAAAAAAAGAATTACCCTTGCGATGGTCTAAGCTGTAACTTACATTGGGGATAGATTTTTGAAAGCGTATAAAATTATCGTCTAAAGCTTTTTTATAAAAGGTTTCAGAGCTATTAAAGCTGCTGGTTTTTATAAAAAGGTATTCTTCCGAGCTCGAATAGCCTATACTGGGGCTAAAATTCTTACGTTTTTCTTCAAAAATAAGCACATCTTGATTGGCTTTAGTGCCTAATTTATGCTGATATATTTTGTTTGATTTTTTGGTCTTGGTATCAAAAGCATTATAAAATATAATGCTATCGCTTTTAAAAGTAAACGAAGATATATTTAACAATTCGTCCTCTGTTACTCTTCCTGTTTCAATATTTTTAATATAAAGTGTTCCTTTTTCGCTCCCGCCAGAGGCAAGAATGTAGGCTAATATATTTTGGTTGGGGGAGAGGTTTGAACTGAGTACATTCGCTCCAAAATATTTTTTTACAATTTTATTTACATCAAAATAAATTTCCTCTTTGGCTTCCATACTGCCTTTTTTCCTGCAATAAAACGGAAAATATTTATCTTTTTCGATTCTAGCGTAGTAATAATACCCTTTGTGCTCGGTGGCTAAGCTCGTAAAATCTTCCTTGCTAGTGCTACGCAATTCGTCATAAATTTTCTTTTGTAAGAGGCGTGTATCCCGCATTATATTGGTGGTGTAAGCATTTTCTGCAAACAGATAATTGGGGACATCTACATTTTCTTTATTTTTTAGCCAGTTATAATCATCAAAAGTGGTATCGTTGTGCAATACATTTAAAGTCCTTATTTTTTTTGCTATTGGCGGGTAATATTTTTCGTCTTGTGCAGATAAATTGAAGCTAGCCAAAAGCACAAGCCCCACCAAAAGCATTTTTTTTAGACTGCTTTCCATTGTTTTAATTTAGATAAGTTAGAGTTGTAATAGATTAGGTTTCCTGTAACCTCCTGTCCAAGCCAATCTGGCTTTTCAAAAAATTCGTCTTCGTATTTAATCTCAATTTCAGCCAAAATTAAGCCCTTTAATTTATTTTCAAAAATATCAATTTCAAATAAATGGTGTTTATAATTTACATAATAACGTACTTTTTCAATTTCTTCTTTTTCGCAAATAAGCAGTAGTTCTTTTGCCTCTTCTAACGAAATTTCCTTTTCAAACTCATAGCGACTAAGCCCAGATGTATTGGTACTCCCCTTTATAGTAAGGAAGGATTTTTTACCCTTAATCCGCACTCGTACCGTACGCTCTGGCACAGAGGATAGGTAGGCCTGAATAATTTTTTCGGACTTATGGGCCAAAGCGATAAAAGCATCAGATTTTAATAAAAATTTACGCTCAATTTCAATACTCATCAGCTTGTTTATTTGCAAAGAAAACAAATTATTAAGCATTTATAAAATATTTAGCCACAATAAATCAGCTTTACAGAAAAAATTTTATCTTTGTAACCTTAAAAAAAAGAAACCTACTTTTAAGAGAAAAAAAACACCTCATTTCAAAAGAAGTAAATGGATAAAAATCAAATTATTGGCATAATTCTAATCGTTGCCATTTTTATAGGATTTGCTTGGTACTCAATGCCAACAGAAGAAGAACAAAGGGCGATTGCAAAAAAACGAGACTCGCTGGTTTTGGTGCAAAAGCAAAATCATGAAAGGGATTCGCTGGCCAAAATACACCACGATGAAAAACTTAAAGAAGAGGCAGAAATTGTAACGCAAGATACAACTATCTCTGACTCTACTATAAATGCCGCTTTGCAAAGCAAATACGGTGTTTTCGGAATAGCTGCAAAAGGCGAAGATAAAATTTATACTATCCGAAATAAAAACATTACAGTAAAAATAACCTCTCGAGGGGGGTATATGTACTCTGCCGAGTTAAATAAATTTCAAACCTACGACTCGTTGCCCCTTTTCCTTTTTGATAGTGCCGATAATCGGCTGAGTATGAACCTATTTGTGGGCAATAAGAAAGTAACCACTGGCGATATGTACTTCCAAGCCACGACCGAAAAGCTAGATTATATTGCCGAAAACGGAAGTGCCGTACTTGCACTACGCATGAAGGCCAGTAATGGTGGCTATTTAGAATACAAATACACCCTCGAACCTGATAGTTATTTACTGAAATACGATATAAGTTTTGTAAAGCTCGACAACGTCATTGCCACCAACAGGACTGATTTTGATGTCAGTTGGAAAACAAGAGCTTTGCGGCACGAAAAAGGAGCTGACTGGGAAAATAAAAATACGACAATTTACTACAAACTCTACAAAGATGATACAGACTACCTCACTGAAACTACTGATGACAAAAAAGAGAATATCCCAACAAAAGTAAAATGGATTGCCTATAAAAATCAGTTTTTCTCCCAAGTACTAATTCCAAATACCTATACCGAACGCAACTTTGTAGCCTACGAAAAAGACCAAGCTCAAACCAAATACCTAAAAACCTTTAGCAGTAGCTTTTCGATTCCATACGGGCACAAACCCTCTGAAACCTTTGGTTTCAATTTTTACTTAGGCCCCAATGAACACAAAGGGTTAAAAAATATCAGCTTCTCCGAAGGCGATGATTTAGAGCTAGAAGCACTTATCCCAATGGGTTGGGGGATTTTTGGCTGGGTAAATAAATTTGCCATCGTACCACTATTCAACTTCCTAAGCTCATTTGGGCTTGGTTATGGGCTTATTATTTTACTCTTAACCATCATAATAAAAGGGGTACTATTTCCGCTCACTTACAAATCCTACAAATCATCAGCAAAAATGCGGGTGCTAAAACCACAGATTGAAGCGCTGAACAAAAAGCACGAAAAATCTGATGCTATGAAACGCCAACAGGCCACCCAGAAACTCTACAAAAGTGCTGGCGTAAACCCCATGGGTGGCTGTTTGCCGATGCTATTGCAAATGCCAATTCTTATTGCAATGTTCCGCTTTTTCCCTACCTCTATAGAGCTTCGCCAGCAAAGTTTCCTTTGGGCAGAAGACCTTTCTACCTACGATTCTATTTGGGACTTCCCCGGTGATTTTTCAATTTGGATGTATGGCGACCACGTCAGCCTATTTACGCTCCTAATGGCAGTAGGTATTCTTATTAGCACCAAGCTAAATGGCAACAACCAAATGGACATGGGCGGCGGCGGAAAAAATAATCCGCTAGCAGGAGTAAACATGAAAATGATGATGTACCTAATGCCTGTTATGATGATTTTTTGGTTCAATAATTATAGTGCAGGTTTAAGTTACTACTATTTCCTATCCAATTTAATTACCATTGGGCAAACCCTACTTATCCGTAGAATGATAGATGAAGACGAGCTGCTCGCCTCTATCGAAAAAAATAAAAAGAAAAACCCTAAAGTAAAGAAAACAAAATTCCAGGCTAGGCTAGAAGAGATGCAGAAAATGCAAAAACAACAACAAAATCAAAAAAATAAGAAGAGTAGTAAAAAACGCTAATTTTCTTTCTAAAAAAGACACCTTAATATATGTACCCTAATTTATCCTACTTTTTTAAAGATGTTTTTGGCTTGGATATTCCATTGCCCATTCAAACTTATGGTTTTTTTGTAGCCCTAGCCTTTCTGGCTGGTGGCTTTATGCTTTCACAAGAATTAAAAAGGAAAGAAAAAGAAGGCATCTTTAAAACTATTCAAAAAAAAATACTTGTAGGTGAGCCCGCAACAGCAAAAGAACTTATAATTGCAGGTATAATTGGTTTTTTAATTGGCTTTAAATTACTTGAAGCCGCACTTAACTATACCGATTTTGTTGATAACCCTCAGGACTTTATACTCTCATCAAGGGGGCATTTTTTAGGCGGAATTATTGGGGCAGGCATTTCTATTTATATGTCTTGGAAAGAAAAAAACAAGCAAAAGCTAGACCAACCCAAGTGGATTACCAAAGAAATCCACCCCTACCAACTTACAGGAACATTGCTTGTTTTTGCAGGTATATTTGGTTTGTTGGGGGCAAAAATTTTCCATAATCTGGAAAATATGAGCGACTTTTTAGCCGACCCAATTGGCTCAATCTTCTCTTTTAGTGGACTAACATTCCTTGGGGGGCTAATTTTAGGCTCATCAGCAGTACTCTACTTAGCTAACAAAAATGGAATGAAACCACTGCATATGCTTGATATAGCAGCAGTAGGTGTCCCACTCGCCTACGCAGTAGGGCGAATCGCTTGCCATGTAGCAGGCGATGGTTGCTGGGGTATCCCCAACCCAGCCCCACAGCCCGACTGGCTAGCTTGGCTGCCCGAATGGACTTGGCACTACAACTACCCCCATAACGTAATTAACGATGGCATACAAATTCATGCCTGCGATGGAAAACACTGCCGTGTTTTAGACGTGCCCGTCTGGCCCACCTCGCTATACGAATCTCTAATGAGTATGGTTATTTTTGCTATAACTATGGCGTTTCATAAAATAATTAAAATTCCGGGCATTTTATTTTCCATGTATCTATTTCTTGGTGGTATTGAGCGGTTTACTATTGAGCAAATTCGTATCAACACAAAATATGACATTATGGGTGGCATTACACAGGCCGAAATTATTTCTTCCTTAATGGCACTTTCAGGCATTTTACTGGCTATTTTTCTATTTATGAAAGCCAAAAAAAATAACGTGTTGGAAAAATAATAAGCTAAAATCAGCTGTTACAAGTAAAAAAACTCAAAAGACGTATAGTGAAAATCCTAAAGTTTAGATTTACATATTCAGGTTTTTTTTTAAGCCCTTTTTCTTATCTTAACAGCACCATAGTTGCACCATATCCGTACTCTTTAAAAGAGGCATCTTGAAATTTAAGCTGCTTGTAGCTCCGTTGTAACTCTCGGCGAAGTTCGTGCTTTAGTTTACCATTACCCACTCCGTGGATAAACGTAATTTTATCGAACTTATTTTTTATAGCCCCTTCAAGCTCCGATTTAAAGGTAGAGAGTTGCAAGCGGATTTTATCTCCGCTATCTATACCTTTTTCATTATCAACAAGTTCGTGTAAGTGCAAATCGACCTCTTTACTCCTATTTACAATTCGTTTGCGGTAGTCTTTAGGGGCATTTAGTGTTTTATTAGCTGTATTTTGCTGCATTGCTATTTCTATATCTTTGGCAGATATTTTTGATGCTGCTTCTTGCATTGCATTTTCTTCAAGCACCGAAATAAGCATTGCTTTTTCATCAAAAAAGTCATTTTCGGTAAAACTGCCTGCTTTGTAAAACGTTATTGGACGCAGCTCTAAATTCTTATTAACTGGTGGTTTTATATCAAATTCTTTTTTATCGAAAAAGAAAGCTTGCAGTATCATTTCCATATCGTCAGTAATATTTTCTCGCACAAGTATGGCTAGTGGCTCGGATATATTGGGTTCAATCTCTCCAACTTGGCTCGTGAAATTGCCGTCGGGCTGGCGTGTAATAAAGCTGTATTTTAGGAAATAGTTGCTATCATTAATCAGAAAAATCTCGTAATTAAAATCGACTAAGTGTTTTTGATTTTCGGGTACAAATGCCACGTAAATATTTGTATCTGGGTTTGAAGTGTAGTAGGGTTCTTCTGGTATAAGTTCTTCTTTTTCAGAGGGTTTTAGGCTAGATGTTGTATTCTGCCCAGAGTAATCTTGCTCTTGCACCTCCAATAGCTCATCAATCATATAGGGGATTTCAAAGCCGTCTGCACCTAAAACTAAGGCGGTATCTTTGCTGACTAATTTTGTAACTAAGCCCCCACCAGTATCGTTTAGAAATCTTACTCGTCTGCCTACTTTTATCATCGCTTTAGTTTTTATGGTTTATGTATGCCCTACAACTCAAAATGAGAAAAGAAATCTGCAATTAGGGTATTTATTTTTGCTGTAATTTCTGCATTTTTTTGTAGCATCATTTTTTTTCAGCAAATTAATTTGGGCAATAAGTGGCTCTAAAACGAGGTGTAAATTATCGTGTGGTGCACCAGTCATGCTACAAGAGGATACAGTAAGGTCTGTTTGTGCAGCAAGCATCATTGCCAAATCGGCATAATTTTTATCAGCATCAGCTTTGGCATTAAATGCCTCCATTAAATCTTTCATTTGGCTGTATGCGGTAAATGTAGTGTTGTCCGACTTCCATTTTTTTTCGCCGTTCATTTTCAAGGCTTTTTCGTGCTTATGCCCATCGGCCTCATTATGCTCATGCGTTTCATTAGCCTGATTTTCTTCTTTGTGGTGCTCATGCTCGTTATGGGTATGGGTATCTCCTTTTTCAGCTGCAGTTCCTCCGCAGGAGGAAAGGGCAAAAATAACGACTACACTTGTGATAAAATATTTAATTTTTTTCATGATTTTTTTATTTAAGTTATTTTACAAAGCTAAGTAAATTTGGCTTACAAGCAAGTTGCTTTTTACAAAAAAGCAAATATTTTAATATTTATACTGTTCTAGATAATCTAAAAAAATATCAATATGGATATATTCGCCCCCAAGGCTAGCCAAATGGTCGGTTCTCATTTGGGTGTCTATTAATTTTAAATTTACATTATTTATAAGGTGTACCATTGCCAATTTTGACGTATTAGAGGTTTTGCTAAACATGGATTCGCCACAAAAAATCTGCCCTAATTTTATGCCATAAAGCCCTCCAACTAGTTGGTTATCTGCATTGTAAACTTCTACAGAATGGGCATAGCCCATTTTATGAAGCGTAATATAGGCTTGCTCCATATCATTGGTAATCCAACTGTCTTCAAGTTGGTTTTTTCGAGTAATATAGCGGCAGTTTTTTATAACGGCTTCAAAATTAGTGTCCATTTTACAATGGTAGGTATTTCTGCGGATAAGTTGTTTTAGGCTTTTTGAGATTTTAAATTTTTCGGGAAATATTACAAATCGAGGGTTGGGGCAATGCCAAATAATTGGGTCGTTGGGGTTAAACCAAGGGAAAATCCCACTCCGATAAGCTAAAAGCATTCTTTCGATAGATAAGTCGCCACCTATTGCTAAAACTCCATCTTCGGCATAATGAACTGGGGGGAAATTAATGGCTTCGGTAAGTTGGAATATTGGCATTTATCTTAATCTAAAATAAAGGGTAAGCGATGTAAACCCATAAAAGTGTTCAAACAAAAAGTGCATAGAAACATCGCTTACCGCTCGCAATATAAGACTTAATTTTTTGTTGTCAAAAATTTAGTGTATATTTAACTTCAGAACAAAATGCTGGCTCTAACTATTTGTATTCCCTTAGATTTATTAACTTTGGATACCGTATCTAAAAAGGGAAGTGGAAAAGGGCGGAAGTAGTGGTCTAGTATATTTTACAAGCTCACAAGTAAAAAAATATTATCTGCAAAGCAATTTATTCCCCTTTTTTAAAATAAATCCATAACTTTGTAATTCATGAATTTTAGGGTTCAATTATTCTAACATAAAAAAATATGCAAACAAAATCGGACAGGAAAATTACAAAAAAGTACATTAAAAAAACGATAAAATTAGGGCAACTTCCGTTTTTAACTCCATTTTTTGCCAACAGTGCAGAAAGTGGTGCTTGGGTGTATTTTTTTGATGAAACGGTAGCTATTCTTCGCAACGATGACGAGTTTGAAATTTTTGATACTCGCAGTAAAATGTTTGCTTTTTATTATACCTACGTGCAGGTACTTGGGGAGTATAGGGGCTTTGTAGAATTGCTTTACGCCACAAAAGAGCCTTATTTGCCTGTGGCAAATAATTTTAAAACCTTCGAGAAAATGTATAAAGAATTTGCTGCTGCCATTTATTCGCAAGGCAACGAAACTGGCGAAATTGCCAGCAGAATGCCAGTCAAAGGTTTTTTGCTCCAATTTTTGGTGCATCAACTTCGCTGGGTTACCCGCACTTGGGTTTTAGACACGACCCAAGACTGTGAAAAAACAGATGCTGCTATTGAAAAAGCGGTGCATTTTTCTTTTGATGTTCTGCAACCCAATTTTTTAGATTCTGGTTTTGATATAGCTAAGTTTTTAATTCAGCGAAGGAAGTAAATGCCTTTGATTTGCTATTTTGCTTGTTAAGAAGTGAAGCTGGGCAAATGATTTATGCCCTACTCCATTGTCGGTTATTGTGCAGACGAGCTTGTCGGTAAATTCATCTCCGAAACGTAAATTTTCTTTACCAATAGCCCCTTTTAGTTTATAAAGGTATTTTCAGAGCAAATTGAGTACTTATCATAATAAGGCAAAGAAAAAGCTACTGCATTGCTGCAATAGCCTTTTCAAAATCCCAATTTATTACTAATTAATTATTTTAATCCACCACAGTAAAGCCATCTAGCACAGCTTCGGTAGGCATTTCGCTATTTTTAGCCTTAAAATGTTTAAAATAAGTTTTTGTTTCAAATACACCTGCCTCAACTATAAAAAGCACGGGTTGTTCTTCATTCTCCCAAACCATATCCATATACTCGCTTTGCCAGTAAGAGCCTGTATTTGTATCTACCCAGCGGGCATACTTTACAATGTATTGGTCGCCTTCCTTTTCAACATCGCATTCCATTTTATACTCCTCTGTACCACCAGAAGTAGAAAGTGTAGCCCAAAATACCGTACCACCATTGGCAGCAAATAATTCTAGCGTATAGATATTGATATTAGTATCCCTATCCAAGTTTAAATAACTATAGGTCATAAACTGTGCATTAGCCGACATAAGCATAAAGCACATTACTGAAAGTACAAATAATTTTTTCATCGTTTTTAATTTAATTGATTAATTTTTTCTGATACAATATTAGTTTAAATTTAAGTGCAAAAAGTGAAGAGCTTATGAATGGCTACCAAAAGTATATGAATGGAAAATTTTCCCTACTGAATACTCATTTTAAGTTTATACCCTCTCTTATAAAAAAAAATATTTTTTTTTGCCCCTCCAATAGCTTAATAATAAGCTAAATACGCAAACGTTTGCTATTTTTGTAAATAACTGATAGGTAGATAATTGTAATTTAACAAAAACTTAATATTTAATTAACAAAGCACAGTAAATAGCCCAATATTATCGAAATAGTTTTTTTGCAAAGTCATTTTATTTACTATTTTTGTAGGAACAGTACTATAAAATAGGTCGTTAATAGCTTAAATACCTATCTGCATCCCCCATGCGGATAAAAAAGCGTTTCTTCCACCATTCCGAGTAAGTGAAGAATGGAAATACCTGTTGCGAAGCAAATCTTAACATAAATGGTTTCCCCCTTTTATATTAAGATTGAAGTTGCACACCGAGTGCTAAATGACGAAATAACAAGCATCAAATATAATTGCTCAATTTAAAGTTCCAAATAAACCTAACATTATGTACCAAAAAGGACTATTTCTCATTTCGCTTCTATTTTTTTTAAGTCAGCAAATGGCATTTTCTCAAACGCCCGACAAACCAACTGTACCATCGGTTATAAACTATTGCGACTCGTCAATGCTGCACAGGGTAGCCGCACCAGCCCAAGTAACGTGGTACTGGCAAGGCACAAATGCCAACGGCACCGACCAGTCCGATGCCAACCTATCCAAAACCGTTACCACCGCTGGCACATACTACCTCAGAGCATTCCACCAAAGCGGCAACTGGTCGGTAGAAAGTGCAGAAATTACAGTTAGCATAACCAGCAAACCTGCAGTACCAAATGCCCCTGCATCAGTTGCAAATTGCGGCTCTACCCAACTAACAAAAGCAGCCCCCCCATCAGGCATAAGCTACTACTGGCAGCTTACTGCCAACGGCAAAAATGCAACTAGCTATTCAGCCAATGCTAACTTTGATGTATTTGCAAATGGCAATATTTTCCTAAGAGCAAGGCGTGATGCCAGCCCAAACTGTTGGAGCGATGCACTTACAGTAGCCTCAACAGTAAACCTTTTGCCCACTTGGCCAGCAGCCAAAGCAGCCACTACAATTACAGGCGTAGCCTTTCAGGCCAACTGGGTGGCAGTAGCCGGAGCAACCAGCTATTTTATTGATGTGGCTACCGACAGAGCATTTACAAACCTAATTACAAATAACCTCAATGTAGGCAATGTAAACGCCCACACCATTTCAGGACTAAGTAATAATACCGAGTATTTTTACAGGCTACGCACCACCAACGGCACTTGCACAAGCCTAAATTCCAATACAATTTCCGTAACTACACGCTCTTGCAACCCCCAACCCGAAATTTACATTATTGTAAATGATAATATTCTTGCCAACGGCAACACAACACCAGATTTTGAGTTAAATACAAAATTCGGAAACGTACAAATTAACGAAGTCCCTGCCGAAAAAATAACAAAACAATACGAAATTTTCAACAAAGGCGATGCCAATTTAGTTATTTCTGCCATCAGCCTTGTAGGTGCAAACGTAAATCCCGGCGAATTTACAACCAATTTAGTTGCCACTACAATTCTACCGGGCAACTCCCAGACTTTCACAATAACCTTTGAACCCGACGATTTAGAAGCTGGTAATGTGCAAAAAGAAGCCACCTTAGCAATCACTACCAACGACCCCGACAATCTAACCTACCAATTTAAAGTCGGAGGCTATGGTGTAGATAACAAAAATGGTCCCTCTATTCTATCTGGCGAATTTGGAGCAGGCGGTGCAATAGTCGATTTCCCACTCGAACACCGAGGCGTAAGAAAAGCTGTTACAGTGCAGCCACTAACCTCCGGAGCAGCACTACAGTTCGTGTACAAGCAGCACGATGGGGTAATGAAATGGCGAGGTGTAAACACTTACGACACCCGTCTTTTCGGGCAAATTTACTTAGACGGTGCAAAATGGGAAGGCGACCGAGATTTAAAAAGTAACCTTTCATCTTCCAACTATTACACATTTATTACCGACCTAAAACAAAACGAAGATGCCGATATGAGCATTCTTGAAACGACTTTTCAGCCCACCGAAATCCTGACCGTAAAAAAACGACACCCATTTATATATGTAGGCGATGTGGATACCGTTGATGTAACATTTAGCGGTGCATTAAATGCTGGTGAAAACCCATTTGTACGCTACACTCCGGACAACTGGAATACAATTTTCTTTGTGCCAGTTGCAAATTTTTCAGGCAATTCTGGCTATGCACTAATCCCAGCACAGCCCGTTGGCACAACCGTAATTTACTACGCACTTACTACCCCACAGGCAGTGCCTGACAACAACGATATTGATTTTTTCACACTCAAAATTAATAACAACGACCGTAGTTCCAACTACGATTACAAAGTACTCCCTATACCAAGTGCAAGCCTAAGTTCCGATGGCGAAATTTTAGAAGGGGCAGAAGATGGCGAAATTTTAACGGCAACCATTTCCGCAGGAATTTTTGAAACCCCAATTAACCCTGCACTTTTCAACCTATCCAACCTCCCAGCAGGCGTAACTATTGGGTCAATAACCCAAGGCTGCCAAGCCAATATGGTTTTAATTACCCTTGCGGGAAATGCGACCACCGATTACGATACCCCAATTAATAACAACACCCTTACCATTGCATCAGAAGCCGTTTATGGGATTGGTGTTATAAAAAACGGAATGTCTGCCACAGGAATTGAGTTTACCCCAAAAGCAGAAAGCCTTGCAGCAGCCACCACAACCTGCCTATCCGATGCAACCCTAAACTATGCCACAGTAGAACTGACGATTACCAACGACCGCTTTTTAGATGCCGATTTGGACAACTCAAATTTCAGCATCAATAACGCCCCAGCGGGGCTTTCGGTGCAAGACGTAATCTATTCAGATGCCACCCATGCCACCATTTATTTTACCCACGATGGCAGTTCGCTTGCCGCAAACCATAACATCACATTTACAATAAACAAAATCGAATTGGCAGGTAACGAAAACTTAACAACTGCTAACACAATCCCAATTACCAATATGCCAGAACCCAACTTACAAAACGCTTCGCAATGTGGAGCGGGGCAAATTACACTTACCGCAAGCAATGCTGGTGGTAATAGTATTATATTTTCTGCCGATGGCAATTTTATTGATGCAACAGATGCCACTTCCCCATTTGAATTTCAAACCCCTAATTTGCCCGAAGGAGCAAACCAAACCTTTTATGCCGCTACACAAAACCCCTCCGGTTGTGCTTCCGAATGGGTATCCGCCACAGCGGTAGCAAATGTAATTCCTTCGGAAGTCATTTTAGAAAATGACGAATTTTGCGGAACAGCCACTTACGACCTATCTGCAATTATAGGCAACCAAGGCGAAACCGTTGATTTCTCACTCGACGGAAGCACCGTATCGGCAAGCGATAACACTTCAACTTACAATTTTACAAGCCCAAGTATTTCGGCAGGAACTTCCTTAACCATTCATGCACGCACCAGAAACACACAATCTACCTGTGCTAGTGGCTGGCAAAATGCCGTTATCACGGCACACGAAATTCCAACTCCAACTTTTACTAACGAAGATAACAGCCTTTGTTTAGGCACATCAGGCACTTACACCACCCAAGCTGGAATGACTAATTACCAATGGACTATCCCATCTGGCGGTACAATTACTTCGGGTGGAACAGCTACCGATAATTCCGTAACTATTTTATGGAACACCGCAGGGGCTCAAACCGTTTCGGTAAATTATGAAGATGGAAATGCTTGTAAAAATGCAAATGGTGCAGTTTCAAATATTGATGTTAATAATTTACCAACCCCCACTTTTACCGATGAAGACAGCAAATTGTGCTTAGGCACATCTGGTATTTATTCCACCCAAAGTGGAATGGCTAATTATCAATGGAATATCCCATCTGGCGGTACAATTACTTCGGGTGGAACAGCTACCGATAATTCCGTAACTATTTTATGGAACACCGCAGGAGCTAGCACCGTTTCGGTAAATTATGAAGATGGAAATGCTTGTAAAAATACAAATGGTGCAGTTTCAAATATTGATGTTGGTGATTTATCTGGAGTGGAGATTTCGGACGATGTTACTATTACAGAGGGAGAAACAACCGTAATTGAGGTTACAGAAAATGCGGATTACACTTACAGTTGGTCGCCCGATGCAGATTTATCCGACAATGCTATCTTTAATCCTACCGCAAGCCCAACAGCAACAACAACTTACTCTGTACAAATTAATGATTCCTTTAACTGTACTGCCACCAAGGAAGTTACCGTAACGGTAGAAAAAAACGATGAAGAAACTCACGAAATCATAATAAATACAGGGCTTACGCCAAATGGCGATGGTAAAAATGACACTTGGATTATAGAAAACATCATTCATTTTTCTAATAACAAAGTAGAAATTTACAACCGACAAGGCGTAATTGTGTACCGAAGAGAAGGCTATAAAAATGAATGGAAAGGCACTTATATGACAACCGAAAAAAAATTACCAGTTGGTACATATTATTACCTGCTCGATTTGGGCGATGGTAGTGCAACACAAAAAGGCTCGCTTACGATTTTAAAATAATAGCCACCCCCTCCCCATTTCAGCCAAGGGCAGGGGGGTGTTTTTCCTTGCAACTCTTTAAAGTTTAACAATTCTAAAAAAATAAAACTTAACCCTTCAAAATAAAACCAATGAAAAAATTTTACTACACGCTTACCCTAATGCTATTTATCGCATCAGTAAACGCCCAACAAGCCCCACAGTTTAGCCAGCGAATGTTCGATGCAATGGCATTTAATCCTGCTGTGGCAGGAAGCAAAAATTTTCAGGAAATAAAACTACATAGCCGAGTGCAATGGGTAGGCTTTAAAGACGCACCACGCACACACCTACTGAGTTACAACGGACGAGTTTTCAAATCATCAGGCATTGGGGCGTATGTAGTGGCAGACCAAACCGGCCCCACACGCCGAAACGGCATTAGTTTGGGCTATGCCCATCACATCAAATTTAGCAATTTTAATATTTCCTTTGGCTTATCCTCACTTTTATCGCAATTTAGTTTTGATACCAATCAGCTTAAATTTCATGACATAGACGACCCCATTATTGCCACAAGTAAACTCAAATCTAAACTCACTCCCGACTTTACATTTGGAGCAATGGCTTACGCCAAGAAATTTTATTTTGGACTTTCTGCTACCGAATTTATTGCTACAAATATGAAGGGTCTTGGTGCAGAAATTCCTGCAACACAGCAGTATTACCTCATGGGAGGCTATAACCTAAGCTGGAACCCCGAATGGAGCTTAACCCCATCAGTTACGGCCACTTTTGCCAAGAATTATCCTGCCCAAGCAGAAATAAATTTTAAGGCAGAGTACCAAGGCAAATACCTTGGTGGCGTGTCCTTCCGAACCGAAGATGCCGTAGTCGCTTTGGTAGGAATGCGTGCCACTAAGCAAATTTTTGTTGCCTATTCGTTTGACTTACTGTACTCAAAACTAAGGAATTATAACAGTGGAAGCCACGAAATTGTGATTTTTATAGAGCTCAAGGGCAAAAAACGTCCGCCTATGTTTTTCCTTGAAGATAATGATAATGAGCAGTTTACACCACATTGGTATTAATAAATAAGTATCAAGTTGTAATTATAACTTACAACTTAACACCTAGCGCTTAAAAACAATTTTACATTCAAAAAAATGAAAACAATATTCAACAAAATCCGACCATTTATAATTATAGCCTTATTCTTTTTTGGTACATTTTCGGCATCTGCACAAGGCCGTATGTCGAAAAAAGACGATAAGAAATTTAAAAAATTAATACGAAAAGGCAACAACTCTTTCGAGCAAAAAAAAATAACAAAAGCATTGAATTTATATGCCACCGCTCTAAAAATAAAGCCCCAAACAACCGACTTAATTTACAAATCTGGGGTTTGTTATTTTTACTTAGGCAAACTGGATTCTGCCGAGCTATTTTTATCGGAAGTGGAGCAAAAAGACCCCCATATAAGTAGCGAGTTGCCTTTTTTTTTAGGACGCACTAACCAGCTCAACTGGAATTACACAGAAGCCATGGGTTACTATAAAACTTATCTTAAAAATTTGCCACCCACCAAAGACACCGAAATAGCGGCTACAAAACGCTATATTTTGGAGTGTAAAAATGCCAGCCAGTCGGTAAAAATCCTTACTCGTTTTGAAATAACTAAATTGGACAGCAACATCAACTCAGAATATCCAGAATATAGCCCTTGCCTTACGGCAGATGGGAATACACTATTTTTTACGGCACGCCGACCAGAATTAATGCCAGATATTCGTGGTGTAAACCCAGATTACGAATTAAAAGAAGACATTTATAGTAGCCAAAAGAAAGCAGATGGCAGTTGGGAAAAAGCCAAAAAAATTGGCTTTAAGTACAATAAAAATTACAACAATTCGGTAGCAGGCATTTCGCAAGATGGTAAAATGCTATTTTTGTACAACAACCGCAAGGGCGGAAATGTTTATTATTCTGAACTAATAAATAGTGAATGGGCAAAAATGAAGCCTTTTGGAAGCACTATAAATACAAAGTTTCACGAATCATCGGTAACCATGAGTGCGGATAAATTAACAATGTATTTTGTAAGCACTCGCCCAATTGGCAGCTTAGGCAAAGGCGATATTTTTTATTGCACCCGAAAAAGTATAACCGACCAATGGTCGCTTGCCAAAAATGCAGGCTCGGTGCTTAACACGCCGCAAGACGAAAAAGCACTCTTTCTTAGCCCCGATGGCAACACCCTGTATTTTAGCTCACGAGGGCATAACTCAATCGGGGGATATGATATTTTTGTGAGCAAAAAAAACGCCTCTGGCGTATGGGGAAAGCCCGAAAATATTGGCATACCAGTAAATACTCCCGAAGACGATATATTTTTCTCCATGCAAGACTCCACCCTTGGCTACTTTGCCAAACCCACTCCGGGTGGCAACCGTAATTTTGATATTTATAGCGTAAAATTTAGCTTCCCTCCCCCACCCGACA
>CAMZKQ010000136.1 GCA_947311265.1 uncultured Chlorobiota bacterium
AGAAAGGCGACAAAAAGAAGCGGCTATTGCTAGAGAAAAAAATGCAAAAATAAAATTTGCAAAAAAAATGCTTAAATATGGAGAATCCATTAAGGAAATTACAACCGAAACAGGGCTAAGTATTGATGAAATTAAACGCCTTAAAATATAGGCCATTCAGCCGATTAAGATATGCAACAATATTTTAAGTGGACTGTCTTAAGCTGAATTTAATAAATGTTTTTGGCTTTTCTTAAAATTTAATTAGCTTTGTTTTTCAACTAAAATGATATCATCATGAAAAAAATCACACTTTTTACAACCTTATCTATTTTCTTGCTCGCCTTTTCTTCTTGCCAAGAAAAAACGCCTGCCGAACTATTGATTGGCAACTGGAAAATGACCAACTACGAATCCTCGGCAGAGAAAGATGTCATGGAGCAAGAAATGTTTGATGAAATTAAAAAAGATATTATTAAGTACCAATCGTATATAATTGAGGATGATAAGGTTACAATTAAAAGTGATGGCGATGATATTTCTGCAAACTGGGCAATGTCGGCCGACCAAACTAAGCTAGAATTTAAACTCCCAGGAGGAGCAAAAGTAACTTATGATATTGCACTTTTAACTGAAACCGAACTAAAACTTATCCAAAAGGACAGTGAGGGTATCGTAATAACTTCAAGCTTTTCTAAGAAAAAGTAGCCTAAAAGACACGCTAAGCACTAGCTGTTATTTAATGTTGCTTACGCATTTCTGTAAAGACCTATTATACAGCAAAATGACCAGAAATGTAATATACAATTAATATTGATTGATTACTTAAAATGAAAGATGTAGTAATTTGCTATGCAAAAGAAGATAAAAAACAAGCCCGGCAGCTGAACTCTCGCTTAGAAACTAACGGGATAAAATGTTGGATAGCTCCTAGGGATATTAACCCAGGAGCTAAGTATGAAGAAGCACTAAGCAAAGCTATTGAAGGGGCTGAAATTCTTATACTTATACTTTCGCAAGCCTCCGAAAAATCAGAAAAAGTAGGCAAGGAACTTGAGATTGCTGCTGAAAATAAAATCCCGATAATCCCTTTTAAAATAGGGGCAACAAGCCACTCAATGCCGGTTATGTATATGCTCAGTTCGCTGGACTGGGTAGATGCACATCAGGAAAGTTTTGATGAGGCTTATGAAATTTTACTCGAAATTATCGAAGAAATATCGCAAGGGCGAACTGTGGCACAAGCCCCTAGGGAGAAAAAAATTGAGAACACATCTAAAAATACTGACCATGAAGGCTGCCAACAAAAGAAAACGTGCATTATTGCTGCTATTGCCGCCGTTTTATTAATCGTTGGTTTCTTAGCCTTTTTTAATAATGGAGATACTTCTAATGATTATGCTTCTAGTGCTTCCACAAAAAAACTAGCCACTAATACTGCCACGGAAAACGCAATAGTACCAACGAAACATAATATTACAGAGAAGGTAAAAAGCGTTGAAGGTGAGCCACTTGTAGGGGTGTGGAAAATTAGCAACTATTCTGATAGCCGGAAAATATCGCCTTCCGAGCGGGCGGTAATCAACCAAAATATAAATGCACTTAAAAAAGTGGCATTGGTTGTTTTTCGGGCAGATAATACTTTTATGCGTGCAGGGTTTACTGCCCAACCACAAAATGGAACATGGGAAATTGACAAGAAGAAAGGCAAAGTATATCTTACCCCATCTGGCTCTGGACGAAGGGAAACAATAAATCTTATTGCACTAAACGATAGTGTGATGAAGATGGTTGTGGTTGAGCCTCAGAAAAATGCACTAGGGGCAATTGAAAATGTAACGACTCAAATTAACTTTAAAAAGCAATAAACTATAGTTTTAAACTAAAAATGTTCCTTTAAGGTTTGCTTAGATGGGCATTTTTTTATCCTGAAATAATTATATTGAGGTGTTTTCTAAAGCGTAAAAAATCATTTTCAATATTAGGTTTTTTCATAACATCGTGGCAGGAGAATGTAGGTAATTTCTCTAAGCCCAAAAAAGACTGAGCTTTATGGAAGCCAAAAAACACAGCGTCATTTCCTTTGCCTTCAAAAAGTTGCTTGGGGTCTTCAAGGGCTTCATTTGGAGCATTCCAAGTTAAAGAAAGCATGTATTTTTTAGCCTGCATTTTTCCGCCCGACCCGTATTTTTTTGAGCCATCTTTGCGGCTTCTTCCGTCGTCTTTAAATAGCTTGCCTTTGCCGCCAGAAAACACTTCGTCTATGTATTTTTTAAAAGTCCAAGGGTACTGCATCCAATAAACAGGTATTTGGTACAAAATAATATCGGCTAGCAGGAATTTATTAACCTCATCATCAACTTTGTATCCCCCAAAGGGGTAAGAGTGTGCTACTGTAAACCCAGCTTTTAAGAATTCTTTTTCGGCTATGGCTATCAAACTTTTACTAAGTAAACCTGGTGCTATTTTTGCTGGCTGATGCCCGTTTATTAGGAGGATATTTTTCATTTTTTTGTATAAAAAAAGCCTCTTTAAAAAGAGGCTTTATCGTTTTTTAAGTCCGTTTATTTATGACTTCCGCAAGATTTTTTTTTGTGTCCGCTGCAAGAGCTTTTCTTTTTGCCCGAACAGTTGGCTTTGTTTCCGCTACAGCAACTCTTTTTTGCTTTTGATGTGTTTGTAACAGCACTTGCAGTATATCCTTTGCCTTCAATACTTTTTTTAATCGCCTCTGGTGTAACTGCACCTTCTTTGTAGTAAACTGAAACAACTTTGGAGTCTAAGTTTAGATTTGAAGATTTTACGCCACTTAGTTTATTTAGGCTACTTTCAATTGTTTTTTTGCACGAAGCACAATGTGCTGAGGTTTGAAATGAGATAACTTTAATGCTTTCGACAGACGATGCTTTTGCGGTTGATTTTTGTGCAAAATTGGCTGTTGAAAAAAACATTACCATTAGCAGGCTTAAAGCTGCTGTTTTTAGAACTTTCATGTTTGTTGTTATTTAAATGAATATTATGTTACTTTCTGTATAACTCCAAAAATACTATTTTATTGTGTAAAAAAAAACAATAACTCATTAGTTATTGCTTTTTTTATCTTAGAGGTTTTTGACTAGTCTAATTCCTGCAAGCCCATCTTCATTTTTAGGTTCTAAGCTATACCGGCTCGTATTCCTAAGCACATCTTTTCTATAAAGGTAGTTTCCCCCACGGCAAACTCTTGCTGCTCCTGAATCAGGCCCTACTGGGTTGTCATTTTCTTTTTGTCCATAGTATGTAGCTAAATACCAGTCCGAGCACCATTCTAGTGCATTCCCTGTCATATCGTATGCCGCCTTCTGATTCTCTTTTTTTGTCCCAACAGTATGTGGTGCGTTGTTAGAGTTGG
>CAMZKQ010000137.1 GCA_947311265.1 uncultured Chlorobiota bacterium
TATATCCTAAAAAAACAGAATAAAAACGAACAAGCGGTTAAACAGTATGAAAAAGCTCTAAAAAAAGTGAAAGGCAACAGGAATGCAAATTTTGGTTTAGCCGCAGCTTTTATGCAGCGTAGAGAATACGATTATGCCGAAAAAACATACCTAAAAGCCCGGATTTATACCGGCAACCCATACCACAACGAATTGGCCAACCTGTACGCCGTACAACGCAAGCACGATAAAATGATTATTGAATTTTTGCAAATGTTGGGCGAAAACAGAAAGAACTTAGAGCCTGTACAAGGGCGGCTACAATATTATATTGTTCATGATGATACGCAACGCAGTTTTTCTACAATTTTACGGAAAAATTTGCTTAGCGAAATCCAGAAAAAAAATAATAATGTTATTTATAATGAAATGCTTATTTGGCTCTACATTCAGCAAAAAGATTTTTCGGGTGCGTTAATCCAAGCCAAAGCGATTGATAAAAGAAGGCGAGAATCGGGCAAACGCATTTTCGATATTGCCCAAACAGCACAGTCCAACGGAGACTACAAAATTGCAGCCGATGCTTTTCGGTATGTAACTAGCAAAGGAAAAACAAGACCATATTATTACAAATCTAAATTTGGCTTACTGGGCGTTCTGTATGAAAATGTTACAAATGGCACACTAACTTCGGAAGAAGACATTGCCAGCTTGGAAACCGACTACTTAAATACGATAAAAGAATTTGGTATTAATACCCAAACCGTTTCAGTTATTCAAGATTTGGCACACCTGCAAGCCTTTTATTTAGACAAGCAAGAAGATGCCATACAGCTTTTAAAAGAAGCCATCGAAGTAAGAGGCGTATCCTCCAAATTAGTGGCCGAATGCAAGATAGAACTCGGCGATATTCAACTCCTTCAAGGAGATATTTGGACGGCAGCTTTAACCTACGGGCAGGCCGAAAAAGCCAATAAAGAAAACAGTACGGGCGACAAAGCCCGCCTGCGAAAAGCAAAACTCGCCTTTTATGCAGGCGACTTTGTCTGGGCAAAAGCCCAGCTCGATGCACTTAAAGCCAGCACTTCAAAATTAATCTCTAACGATGCACTTAAACTCGCCATGCTTATACAAGATAATATTGCAGAAGACAGCATTCAAGCTGCCCTGCGAATGTATGCTCGGGCAGATTTACTTATCTTCCAAAATAAACCTAACGAAGCACTTGCTTGCATAGATTCGCTTATGGAAATTCATAAAAATCATGTTGTAAACGATGAAGCTCTCATGCTAAAAAGTGATATTTACAGGCAATTGGGGCAGCAAGACAAGGCACTAGAAACACTAAAAATTGTGGTGGAACGATATGGTTATGATATTTTTGCTGATGAAGCCATTTATCAAATTGCCCGCATTTACGACATTCAGAAAAACGATGAAAAACAAGCCGCAGAATATTATAAAAAACTAATGCTGGAACACCCCGACAGCATATATACTACCGAAGCCAGAAAACGATTTCGACAAATTAGAGACAAAACACAATAAATATATCCTTTTATTTAAAGCATCAGCAATAGAATTATTAATACACTTTACAGTTTTACGCTTTACAATACCCCCACATGATAAAAAAAATAACAGTTCTATTATTACTCCTTATATTTGTCAGTATCTCCCTAGAAACAGTCGCTCAGCGAGGGCCTGCGGTAAAAACACGCATCTTATTTATTTTCGATATGTCCAATAGCATGAATGCCAATTGGCAAGGCACAAAAAAAATAACGACCGCAAAAAAAATGCTAACTCGGCTAGTGGATAGCCTAAAAAATGTACCCAATGTAGAAATGGCACTAAGAATGTATGGACACCAAAGCCCCGTTCCGCCGCAAGACTGCAGCGATACTCGCTTGGAAGTACCCTTTGCAAAAAATAACGCTGCGGCAATTATTAGGAAGCTAAAAGTAACGTCCCCAAAAGGCACAACGCCAATTGCACGCTCGCTAGAAGAATCTGCTGCGGATTTCCCCTATTGCAACAGTTGTAAAAATATTGTGATTCTTATTACCGACGGTATCGAGGCTTGCGATGGCGACCCCTGTGCGATAGCTCTGGCTTTGCTTAGCAAAGGCATTTCGCTAAAACCTTTCGTTATCGGGATAGGTTTAAATTTAGATGCCATGGACGCATTCAAATGTATGGGCCCTGTTTACAATGCGAGTAACGAGAGGCAACTCAGAACAATTATGCAAAAAGTAATTACAAAATCAACACACGGCACAACCACCCAAATCAACCTACTAAATACAGCCAAACAACCCAAAGAAACCAATGTAAATATCACTATCTACGACCAGAAAAAAAACATCTATATCAAAAATTTTATTCACACACTTAACGAAAGAGGTCTCCCAGATACCTTAAGTCTATCCACCGATTTAACCTACCGAATTACTGTTCATACCATTCCGCCAGTTACGGTTTCCAATATAAAACTGATTGACGGGCGGCACAATATAATCAAAGCCAACACCCCGCAAGGCTCACTCAAGATTATACAAAACCGTGGGGGGCAAGAGCTAAATGGAGTAAAATATATTGTTCGCCGAGCAGGAAAAATGAAAACATTGCACGTACAAGAAATAAACTCGACACAAAAATACCTTACTGGGAAATATGATATTGAAATATTAACCTTGCCAAGAATTTACAAAAAAGGAGTTACAATTTCGCAAAGTAAAACCACCACTTTAAAGGTAGCACAACCCGGCATGACCAACCTTAAAATTTTCACCAAAGGCTATGGTGGGATTTACGAAAAGAAAAATGGAAAAGTAATCCACACTTATACTTTTGGCAACAAGCTCAATGAAAGTGTACAGTTACAGCCCGGAAAATACATTGCAGTTTACCGACCAGCCAAACAAACTTCGGTACAGTTTTCTAAAGAAATTCACTTTAAAATAGAGTCCGGACGCTCTACCAATGTCTATTTTAAGTAAGATTTCTTGCACTAATTAAAAAATGAACCTCCCCCCTAAAACTTTATTAGTTTCAGATTAGAGTATAAAAACTTTTGTATTACTTTTGTATAAAAATTAAATCTCATTAAAATTACAAAATATGTTTTCAGGAATTGTTGAAGAAACCGGAATTGTTACCAAAATCCGTAAAGAAAAAGAAAATGTACACTTTACACTTAGCTGCTCTTTTACCGATGCGTTAAAAATCGACCAAAGCGTTTCGCACAATGGCGTTTGCCTTACTGTTGTTGCCCTAAAAGACAACACATACACAGTTACAGCAGTACAGGAAACTTTAATAAAATCAAACCTAGGGCTACTAAAAGTAAACGACAAAGTAAATCTGGAACGCAGCATGAAACCAGACAGCTTGCTCGATGGGCATATCGTACAAGGGCATGTGGACCAAACGGCAACTTGCACTAAAGTTGAAGAAGCCGACGGCAGCTGGTACTACACTTTTGAGTACGAACCTGGCGAAAATGTAACGGTTGAAAAAGGCTCTGTTTCGGTAAATGGCGTTAGCCTCACTGTTGTAAACTCAAAAGATACCAGCTTTCAGGTGGCAATTATCCCATTTACTTATGACCTTACAAATTTCCACACCTTTAAAAAAGGGTCGGTGGTAAATATTGAATTTGATATTATCGGAAAATACATCACAAAAATTGTAAAACAACAGCTCGCTTCGCAAGAAAAATAAAACGGCTCACCTTATCTATAAAAACATAGCTTGCCCATGAAAATTTTAATATTTGATAACTACGACTCTTTTACCTACAATTTGGTACACTACGTCGAAAGCCTTACCGATGCCAAAGTTGATGTTTTTAGGAACGATAAAATTGCACTCAAAGAGATAGAAAAATACGATAAAATACTCCTCTCGCCAGGGCCCGGTTTGCCCGCAGAATCTGGTATTTTAACCGATTTGATAAAGCAGTTTGCTCCCACAAAAAGTATTTTTGGAGTTTGCCTAGGCATGCAGGCTATTGCCGAAGTGTATGGTGGTAAGTTGTTCAATTTGAGCGAAGTACACCATGGGGTAGCTTCGGAAGTAACAGTAACCGATAGCAAAGAATACCTTTACCAAGGTATTTCGGATAAATTTCAGGCAGGGCGTTACCACTCTTGGATGGCCGAAAAAGCAAGCCTACCCAACTGCCTAAAAATAACTTCGGAAGACGACCAAGGGCGAATTATGTCGCTACGGCACAGGGAGTACGATTTGCGAGCAGTACAGTTTCACCCAGAATCTGTGCTTACCCCAGAGGGTAAGAAAATGATACAAAACTGGCTAGAAAATTAGTAATTATAGCCTCTTGCGTTATCCTCCTCCAGCTCAACACCCAGCGAAAGCACCACCCTATTTACAAAATTAAAATAAGCGGTAACAAGTACTGTGTCGAGTATTGCACTATCCGAAAACCCTAAGGTTTTTAGATGTTTTGTAAAGTCATTATTTTCATGACTTTCGGGGTGTAGCGTTAGCTCTTGGGCAAATTGGCAAAGGGCAATTTCTTTGTCAGATAGGATTTCTTTAAACTCAAAACGGCGAAGTTGCTTAACCTTATTTTCATCTTTCCAGTAATTATTTAGGGCTTCGCCATGATGTGTTTGGCAATACAAACAACCATTTGCTACGGAAACCACCGTGGCAATCATTTCCCTGTTGGCTCTAGAAAGCTCCGATTTTTTAAACATAATTTCCATGTACAACTCCATGTGTGCCACAATGCTTTTTGGGCGGAGGCTTTGTATCTTATGCACATCAGCAAGTTGCCCTCTTGTTTTTACGATATTATTATAAATATCAAGCAGTTCGCCTTGTGCTTGGTTATGCTGAATTACTTTTATTCTGGACATAGGGTTAAGGAATTATGGTTTCTATAAGGGCTTTATTTGTTATTGGTTGCGTTTTGTGTAATTCTACTTTTGTAATTTCGGGTATCCAAAATGTGCCACCGTCAATTTGTATAAACACACGGTTGAGGATTGCAAAATCATTGTCCTTTTTTATAAAAACTTTAAAATTGCCATTTTTATCTTTTTTCAAAATTAAATCCCTTTTACTGTAAGCGGCAAACTGAAATCGGGCAGCATTATCTGTAACTTTTACAACTTCTATACCGTAAGAATAATTTTCTTGTATCCACGTAAGTGGCTCTTTTATACCATTATTTGTATAGCGTGTCCAAAGCACTTTTATTGGCTGTTCTTTATCTAGCCTTCCGCTAGGTGTGGTGTTTATGTAGTAACAAATTTCATCGGCATCTAAGCTACGTTGGATTTTAAAAAGCAAGTCCGAATTATTTTGCCCCATTGCTATATTACTAAATATCAATACA
>CAMZKQ010000138.1 GCA_947311265.1 uncultured Chlorobiota bacterium
CCTCTCTTTATCAGCATTTTAAATAAAATATTAACACCAGATAAGTTTGAAATTCTTGGACAAAATTTGAGAATAAAAATATTCTGAAAAAAATAAGGAAACTCAAGTTATAATTAGTGATACAAAACCAGTATAATTGTTAAACGGAACTTCAATAAAAAATAACTACTGAAAATACAAGTTTACAAATAGTGTTAGCATAATGTCCGTAAAATAGTTAAAAAAGGGATAAGGATAATAGCATTTTAATTACAAAACCCTTACCTTTGTAAAATGGAAAGCATATCATTTGAAGACATAAAAGAACTTTTCCCTGAATATAAAGACTATAAAAAATATGGTGCAATAGCTGCTATGACTTTTGACGAAGATGTACTTGAAGAGGCTGAAGAATACCTTAAAATTAATTAAAATAAGCTTTGGCTTTCCTTAGAAATACTGTACTAGACTTTGCTTTTTACACCTGTTTTTGCCCTCAATGGAAATACAAACCTTAAAAAAAGTTAAAAACAGGCTGCTGATAAAATCATTTCCTAAAATAAGAGTTATATAGCTATGCTAAGCCGAAAAACACCTTTTAAGTATATCAATACTCTGTTACCTGCAATAAGAACTAAATGACAGACATTACATTTCAAATAGAGAATTATGTAAATTCACAAAACCAAGATATTTGGAATGAACTAAAAAATGAATACTCTTTTCAATTGATTTTTGACCCAACCGAATATTCTTGGAAAGGAAAAACTGAAAATGGAACTGCTACTATAATAACACCTACGCAAGAAATAGAATTCCATTCTTTCACTCACGAAATTTTACATATTTATTTGGACCATCTCGGAATTTCAAAACTTGAAGAGTTAGTTTATAGAATTACAGGAGAACATTCTTTTGAAGTCTTAATTGAAAATAGCTTGACACCAATTTTGTACAACTTTTGTTCTCACAAAAAAATGTATCCTTTTTATAAAAAAATGGGGTTTTCGGAATATTTGTTTGTTCAAGAAAGAATAAGTTTTAGTAATTACAATATTTTTGAAATAAAACTACTTTTCACTTTTAAAAAATGGAAAAAAAAAGCGGCTAATCAATTTATAGGGCAATGTTTATCTTTAATGAATGTGGTTGTTGAGGAAGATAAAATAAAGTGCGAAAAGTATTTAAAAAAATTACAAAAAATAAAACCAGAGTTATATAAAATAATATCAGATTTTGACAAGGAATGGGCTGAATCAACAGATTTAGATTTGGTTACATTCTTTCTGAATTTTGAATATAAACTGAACGAATGGTTAATTGAAAATAAAATTAAAGCAGGTAACAAAGGCTATACTTAATTGCTTAGTTCTGTGCTACTTTGGAAAAATCGGAGATTTTTCCAAGTTGGTTTTGTACTTGCTAAGGTTTTTATAAACAGTACGATACAAAAAATAACGACCTGTTATACATACTACTCATTAATATAAAAATATCGAAAAAACATTACACAATAACTATTAATTAAGAAAAGCGATAAATTTTATCTATTTTTGTTGCCCGATAATTAAATCTTGCATTTGTGAAAAAACACCCAAAGTACCTCCTAGCTGTGAGTATAACAGTAATTTTAGGCTTTGTGCTACTATCATCTAGCACCCTGTCTAAATTCTCTACGCCCACACTTTCCCTGAAAAACAATAATTACTACTTTGCTATAAACGACACAGGGCCGGGCGATACCACACTAATTTCTCCTTTTTCAGATTATTCGGGCAACCGAAAAAAGCCAAGTGTAACTTCGCCCTTATTTCTACGCAAGCCCTCTAATATAAAAACCGAAGTAAAATACGACCCCAAAACAGGAAAATTTATTTTCTACGATAAAATTGGCAATATAAACTATCGCCGACCAGAGTCGATGACTTTTGAGGAGTATAACTCCTATAGTAATCAGCAAGCAATAAAAAATTACTGGCTCGAAAGAGCAGCACTAGAAGCCACCACTACCAACGATGGCTTCGGTGGAGGTAGCATTGTGGACAGAATGATTGGCAAGGAACTCATAGTACCATTGGCCAATTTCGATAGAATTATGGGCAGCAATAAAATCAACATAAAACCACAAGGCTCTGCCGAACTTATTTTTGGCATTAGCATTTCCAATGTCGAAAACCCCGTTTTACCAAAAGATTTACAACGCACCATTACCTTTGATTTTGATGAGAAAATAAAAATGGGCGTTACCGGGCAAATTGGCGAAAAAATGAAAATCGGTATCAACTACGATACAGAAGCCACTTTCGATTTTGAAAACCAAACCTCAATTGCCTACGAAGGCAACGAGGACGAAATTATCCAACTTATTGAGGCAGGTAATGTATCTATGCCCCTTTCGGGAAGTTTAATAACTGGTAGCCAAAGCCTTTTCGGGATAAAAACAGCACTGAAATTTGGCAACCTTACCATCACTAGTGTAGCCTCCCAACAAAAGGGCGAAAGTTCAACAATAGAAGTAAAAGGCGGAGCAATGACCACCGCCTTCGAAGTTACGGCAGACGATTACGAATCAGGAAAGCACTTTTTCCTCTCGCACTATTTTAGAGATAGGTATAATGAAGCATTGAGTAACTTGCCCATAATCTCATCGAATATAAACATTACCCGCATCGAAGTTTGGGTAACCAACCGTAGCGGGAATTTTGAAAATGCAAGAGATATTGTCCCCTTCGTAGATTTGGGCGAAAACGCCCAACACCTACACTCCATGCAGTTCTCTGCATCAGGAGTTTACCCAGACAATGCTACAAACACCTTATACGAGGATTTTAAAAATGACCCCGGCGTTCGGGATATAAATAGTGTCGCAGCCACTTTGGCAAATGTACCCCAATTTACAGCAGGTACAGACTACGAAAAAGTGCAGAACGCTAGAATGCTAAAACCCTCAGAATTTTCCTACAACCCATCATTGGGTTACATCTCTTTAAATTCGGCACTTAATGCCGACGAAGTTTTATCGGTAGCCTACGAATATTCTGCCAGCGGAACGCCCCACAAAGTGGGCGAATTTGCCAGCGATAATGCTTCGGCAACAAGTACACTTATCCTTAAACTACTAAAAAGCACACAACTCTCTACCGACTTACCCACTTGGGATTTAATGATGAAAAATGTATATTCAATTGGTGCATACCAAGTTAATAATGAGGATTTTACGCTTAACGTAATGTACCGAGATGATGCCACAGGGTCGTCCGTAAATTACCTTTCTGGCGGAAAAACGGACGGGCAAGTTCTGCTTAGAGTTTTGGGTTTAGATAACATGAACAAACAAAATATGCCAGGGGCTGACGGTTTTTTCGATTTTATTGATAAAGTTACAATAAACCCTGCAAATGGTCGGATTTACTTCCCTGTTATTGAGCCTTTTGGTAGCGACTTAAGAAAAAAAATAACAGGCGGAGATACCATAAACCCAGAGCTAAACCGAGTGGCAGAAAAATATGTTTACCAAGAACTTTACGACATGACCCAAAGTGCTGCAAGGCAAGTGGCAGAGAAAAATAAATTTTTCTTAGAAGGATTTTACAAATCGGCAGGTGGCTCAAGAATAAGCCTAAACGCAATGAATGTACCAGAAGGCTCGGTTACAGTTACAGCAGGTGGGCAAAAACTAGTCGAAAATCAAGACTATACAGTGGATTACAACCTAGGCTCGGTAACTATACTGAACCACGGATTACTGGAATCTGGCACACCAATAAAAATAAACTTAGAGAGCAACTCTATGTTTAATATTGGTACAAAAACTTTACTCGGTTCTCACTTGGATTATCGGATTACCGATAATTTTAACATCGGGGGTACCGTTATGCGGCTCAGCGAAAAACCAATGACAAGCAAAGTAAGCATTGGTAATGAGCCAATTGCAAATACAATTTGGGGCTTAGATATGAATTACAGCACAGAAGTCCCATTGCTCACACGCCTAGTAGATAAAATCCCACTGATTGACACCAAAGAAATTTCAACCTTCGATTTTACAGGCGAATTTGCACAACTTGTACCAGGACATCCCGATATTATTGGCAAAACAGGCTTTTCTTTTATTGATGATTTTGAAGGCACAAAAACCACTATCGACCTAAAATCGCCTTCGGCATGGCGACTAGCCAGTACACCCCAAATGTTCCCCGAAGGCGAATTTATTAACAACTTGGCTTACGGCTACAACCGTGCAAAACTGGCTTGGTACAGCGTTAATCAAGATTTTTTGCGAAACACCAGCTCAACTCCCGCACACATTACCGAGGAAGACCAAGAAAACCACCTCGTGCGAGAAGTTCGGGAAAAAGAAATTTTTCCGAATAAAGATTCAGAAGTGGCCGGTTTACCCCAATTCGTATCCATCTTAAACTTAGGATTTTACCCTACTGAAAAAGGCCCTTATAATTATGAAACCTCAGGAGAAAGCGGAATCTCCGCTGGTGTAAACCCCGATGGCACTCTTATTGCACCAGAAACCCGCTGGGGCGGGATTATGCGTAGCTTGGTAACCAACGATTTTGAAGAAGCCAATATTGAGTACATCGAATTTTGGATGCTAGACCCTTTTGTCTATAATAAAAATTCAACAGGAGGCGATTTATATTTTAACTTGGGCAATGTTTCCGAAGATATTTTAAAAGATTCTAGGCAATCTTTCGAGAACGGATTTCCTGAGAGTGCAAATGTGGCAGATGTAGATTCTACCGCATGGGGGCGAGTGCCACTATTCCCCCGCATTACAGAAGCCTTCGCCAATTCCCCGGCCGATGCAAGGAGTTTTCAAGACGTAGGGCTAGATGGACTCTCCAACAGCGACGAAGTTAGTTTTTTTGAGAATTACCTTAGCTCACTCTCGGCAATAGTTAATGCCACAGCATTAAATGCTGCTACTGCCGACCCCTCCTCCGATGATTACCTCTTCTTCAAAGACCCTAGTTATGATGCTTCTCAAACCGATATTTTAGGACGCTACAAAGATTTCAATAACCTAGAACAGAACTCTGCAATTCCTGATGCTGCTGCCCAAACCTCTACTGCAGGGCAACAATATCCAGACATGGAGGATATAAATAGAGATTATACACTTAACGAAAACGAAGCCTATTTTCAGTACCGTGTGCACCTCGCCCCTGCAGAAATGAAAATTGGCGAAAATTTTATTACAGATATTCGCTTGGCCAATGTGGAGAACAAAAAAGGCGATGTTTACGACCAAGTAAATTGGTATCAATTTAAAGTGCCAATTTCCGAGTTTAGCAACAAACAAGGAGCAATCGACGATTTTAAATCCATACGCTTTATGAGAATGTTTATGCACGGCTGGAACGATGACATGATTATTCGTTTTGCAAAATTAAACCTTGTGCGTGGCGAATGGCGAAAATATCACCTGTCGATGCTCGAGGGCGGAGAAAACTCGACTGTACCTCAAATTTCAGATGCACAATTCGATGTTTCTGCGGTAAATATTGAAGAAAATGCCAACAGAGAACCTGTAAACTATATTTTGCCCCCAAAAGTAACCCGTGAAACAAACCCACAAAACCCTCAATTACAACAGCTTAATGAGCAGTCAATTGTTTTAAAAGTAAACAATTTAGAAGATGGCGATGCACGGTCTGTTTACAAAAATGTGAATATGGACGTTCGGCAGTACAAAAAAATTCAGATGTTTATACATGCCGAAGAGATTCCCGATTGCGGTGCTTTGCAAGACAACCAACTTTTTGCTTTTATTCGCTTAGGGTCAGATTATAAAGAAAACTATTACGAATACGAAATCCCTCTCAAACTAACTTCACCGGGTTATTATGATGGCGAAAATGAAGACGAACGTGAGGACGTTTGGCGACCTGAAAACATGTTGGACATAGAGTTTGAAATACTCCAAGCAGTAAAGCAACACCGTAACCAAAAAATGCGAGCCGCTGGCTCTACCTTGCAACTCACCTCACTATACTCCGAAGTACTTGGCGAAAATAGAATAAGTGTAGTGGGCAACCCAAACATCAGCAATTTGCGTACAATTATGATTGGTATTAGAAATCCTGCAAAGGCTACCAACTACTTACCGGGCATTGACGATGGTCTACAAAAATGCGCTGAAGTTTGGTTTAACGAATTAAGGCTTAGCGATTTTAGAGAAGATGGTGGCTGGGCAGCACAAGGGCGAGTTGCAACTAAACTTGCCGATTTTGCAAGCTTTGCTGCCGCAGGAAATATTAGCACAACTGGTTTTGGAAGCATTGAACAAAAAGTAAACGAACGCCAAAAATCAGACGATTATGGATATGATTTATCATCGAACGTAGAACTAGGAAAGTTCTTCCCTAAAAAATATGGCGTTCGAGTACCCGTTTATGCCAGCCTTTCCGAAAGTTTTAGCAACCCACAATATTACCCCCTCGACCCAGATATTTTATTCTCCACAGTACTTGCCGACCCTACTTTAACGGCTTCCGAAAAAAATAAAATAAAAAGCCGCTCGCAAGATTATATAAAACGACGAAGCATAAATGTTACTAATATTAAAATTAATGGCAATTCCGAACGGAAAAAGAAAAAAGATGCACCAAGATTAATTGGTAAAAAAACAGGTTTCCCTAGCACAGGTGGGCGAAGTAGAAGCTCTGCCAGTGGGCGAAAAAAACGCTTCTACCACATCTCGCACTGGACGGCAAGCTATGGCTACAACGAAACATTTATGAGCAACATAAATCTCGACCACGATTTAATGAACGAACACCGAGGCTCGATTGGTTACAATTTTACTAATTCCCCAAAAAATATTCGCCCATTTAAAAAAGTTAAGTTCTTACGGGCAAAACCACTACGAATTATTAAAGATATTAATTTTTATTATGCCCCCTCTTTGGTGGCTTTTCGTACCGAGCTAAGAAAGCAATACCATGAAATAGAACTACGAGACCTTAGTACACAACGTGCTATAAATGAAGAGCTTACATTGATGCCAACCTTTGATAAACAGTTCACATGGAACAGGACTTACGACATAAAATATAAATTAAGTAGGGGGATTAAGTTGGATTTTAGTGCCGCTAATAATGCGTGGGTAGAAGAACCTTTTGGGCGGTTAGATAAAAATGCCCCAGAATATCAGCAACGCATTGATACCACTTGGAATAGCCTCCGAGATTTAGGCGAAACTTCGCAATATTCGCAAAAAGCTGGCGTTACTTGGGCAGTACCAATAAACAAGTTGCCCCTCTTGGGTTGGACATCGCTAAACGCTAGATATAATTCTACTTACGACTGGACGGTTGGCCCAGCACGCTTCGATACTGCTGAAAATAAAGATATTTACCCGCTGGGGCATACCATAAAAAACTCGCAAAACCTCCAATTAAACAGCCAGTTTAATTTTGCCAAAATTTACCGAAAAGTAAAATACCTAAAACAAGTTGATGACAAATTTAAACGTATCGGTAAAAAGAAAAAAAAGGTATTTGAAAAAGTAGAGTTTACCAAAGCAGGCTACAAACTCAAAGCTGGAAAATCAAAAAAGATAAAACATAACCTTAAAACAATAGATGTAAAAGTTATTGCCAAAAATAAAAAAGGGCGAAATATTAAAGGCAAAACCGATATTATTGATGAAAATACAGTAAAATTTACACCAAAAGATACCGTAAAGGACGTTACAATTACCGTAAAAGGCAAGCGAGAAAAGAAAGAAAATGCACTGACAATTATTGCAGATTACACCGTTTATGCCCTTATGAGCGTAAGAAACCTCTCTGCTTCATACTCCGAAAATAACGGCATAGTTTTACCAGGTTACACTAAAAGGACTCAATTTTTTGGCTTAGATAAATCTTGGAAAGCCCCCGGATATGGCTTTGTATTTGGAGAATTTAACGATGAGTTTGGTAGGATTGCATCGCAAAATAGTTGGCTCTCTGGCGACTCACTTATCGCCAACCCAGTGAGCTATATGTCTCGAAAAACATTAGATTTCCGAGCCACTGTAGAGCCAATCCCCGGTTTCCGCATCGACCTATCCGCCGACCGCACAACCACTAATGACCATAGCGAGTTCTGGGTGAAAAACAAGGGCAGTTTTGAGGCTCAAAGTCCACTGTTTGGCGGGAGCTTTTCTACATCATACAATACAATAAGTACTTCTTTTTGGAAGGTAAATGATAATGACTTTTCCTCAGAGGCATTTAATAATTTTCTTGAAAATAGAATAATTATTGCCAACCGCTTTGCGGATAAAAGGCAAACTGATGGCACAGTACCTTATGACCCCAATCGTCCAAACCTAGATCAAGAGGGCAACGTTATTAAAGACGGTTTTCCTTATGGATATAGCCCCTCTTCGCAAGAAGTTATGATACCTGCATTTTTGGCTGCTTACTCTGGTAGCAAAGCATCGGCCATCAACACCAACCCTTTCCCTAAAATTCCTTTCCCCAATTGGCGAGCCAAATACGATGGGCTTTCAAAGTATCCTTTTGTGAAGAAATTTGCAAAGAAAATAACCTTTAATCATGCTTATACATCTAAATACACCGTTGGAAATTTTACCACTAGCCCACTCTTAAAATTAGGCAATTACGACCCCTTCTCCGACAACGGGCTAAGCTATGTAGAAGATGAGCTTAGTGGAATGTTCATTGCCCGCTCAATTATTGATGGGATTTCTATAGATGAAAAATTTGTGCCACTCTTAGGTGTTGATATTGGGTGGAAAAATAATATCACGACTAAATTTGAATACAAGCAAGCCCGTAACTTGATGCTTAGCTTTGCCAATAATCAGGTTTTGGAAACCACAAGTAAGGAATATACCGCAGGTGTAGGCTACAAATACCCTAAACTACAATTGCCATTTACTGTTGCTGGAAAGAAAATTGAACCCGGCGATTTTTCTGCACGAGCCGATTTTTCTATGCGAGATATGCTTACTTTGGTACGGCGGATTCAGGAAGCAGACGATAAACTTTCGGCAGGGCAGGTGAATTTTGGCATAAAAGTTTCGGCAGATTACCAGCTGGGCAAAAATTTCACCTTTAAACTTTTTTACGACCAAACAATAAACGACCCAAGGGTTTCAACTTCGTATAAAACAACAAATACAAAAATAGGAATGAGTATCCGGTTTAACTTAATGTAAGATTCTTAACAGTAAATGTTCGTAATCTTGAATAATATTTGCCCACATATATTTTGCTCGGAACTCCTTAATATACGCCGAGGACACTTCCGTTTTGTTTTTAAATTGATTTTGATAAAAATTAAAAAGCAACTGGGCTAAAACCGAGGCGTTTTCGTGGGGGAAAATAAAACCATTAATATTAGGCTCTATAATATCAGTATTGCCACTCACAGGTGTGGATATTAGGAAAGTACCACAAAAAAGCCCTTCTAAAGCGGCAATAGAAAAGGCTTCAAAACGAGAGGTCATTACCTGTACATGCGTTTCTTGATAGAGTTTTAGCATTTTTACTTTATCTACCCAACCATGAAATTTCACACTTTGGGCAAAGCCATTTGCCTTGGCAAAATCTTTAATATTTTCTAACTCAGGACCATCACCTGCAATATTGGCTTCAAAATTTACTCCTTTTTGAGATAGGATTTTTAAGCCCTGCATAAATAAATGGGGCTGTTTTACCTCCTGCAAACGCCCTACAAAAAGAATTTTAAAAGTGTCAAATTGTTTCTTTGCAGGCACAAAAAATGGGCTACACCCATTAGGGATTGCTGTGTTTTTAGCTTTCCTTTTTTCGCCTATAAGGCGATTTATATTGCTTAGTAAAGTGTTGGTTAATACAATATTAGCCTCTGATTTTAAGCAAACTCTACGAATGTAAGGGTAAAGAGGAATGTGGTATTTTAGCATCCTTTTTTTATTTACAAAAGGCATGTCTTCGCCATGGGAAATCATAATAAAAGGGATTTTAAATTTCCGTTTGAGCATAAGGGCAGGTATCCCTGCTGGGATTGCAAAATGTGCCATGCAAATATCAAACTTTGGCGAATTTTCATTCTGCTTAAAGTAGCTAAGACAGAGCTTTGCCCAAGAAAACATTTCTATGGGGTTGGATTTGTAGGTGAATTTCCGTTTCGATTTTAGCTTTATAATTTTTAAGTTCTCCTTTTCGAGCACTTCTTTTTCGCCCTCAAACCAAGTGGTGATTACAGTTACCGAGTGTCCCAAGTTGGCTAAGCCTTCGGCATGAAACCTTGATACAACGCCTGCCCCGCCGCCTAATGGGGGGTATTCATAATTAAGAATTAGGATGTTCAAATTTCGCCTTTTTGCTTATTGATTTCATTTTCTGTAAGCCCTGTTAATTTCATAATTACCTCTATTGGTAAGCCTGCTTTTAACGCATTTTTAGCCACTTCTAATTTTTCTTCAAACTGTCCTTCGAGTCGTCCTTCGAGTCGTCCTTCGAGTCGTCCTTCAAGTCGTCCTTCGAGTCGTCCTTCAATTTTTGCTTCTTCTTTTGCTGTATCTATGGAGTTTTTGAGGTCCCTATAATATTTTAAGCTGTTTTCATAGTCTTGATATTCTTTTCTGGAAAATTTTGAAATTTCAGCGGTTTCAAAAAGTTGTAAAAATATACTCTCTTTTAGTTTCTCGGGTACTCTGTCTAGTTTGTGCAAATTTTTTAAAAGGAAGAGCCATTTTTCAAACCTAGTTTCCAACTCTTCTACTTTTTTATTAAATTTTGGCATTTCAAGATATATGAAAGTTAGTTTATCGTAAAAAACTCTCTTTGTTTCTTGCTCTGTTAGTTTTACATCGTATCTAAATTTATCTTTTTGCTCTATATTCTCGTCAAATACAAAGTCAAGAATTGCAATTGTATATACTTTTTTTAGTTCAAAGTTCCAGCCACTTCCTGTAATTGCTTGTTCCCTTATCGGGAATGTTGAATAGTATAAAGCTCGGTCTTTAAAAAATTTCTGCTTGGTTTTTTGTAATTCTACTATGAATTTTTCGCCTTTTTCGTTGGTGCAATATAAATCAAAAACGGCTTTTCTATTTAATTCTGTCGTGGCAAGATTTTCATTTTTTAGGTATTGGAGTTCTGTTATTACCCCTTGCTCTTCTTTTAATAATTCATTCAAAAAATCGAGCAATAAATTTTTGTTTGGTTCTTCACCAAATAATCTTTTGAAACCATAATCGGTAAACGGGTTTATATACTTTTCTTTAAATTCTGTCATTTTTAGTTATTTTTCACAAAGCTACATTTTAGTTTTATAATCTGCAATTTTATTTGGCTAAGGGGGTAATTTAGAAAAGGTGGGTCTATAAACGCACGCCTATTACAACAATATCGTCAATTTGCTCTTCGTTGCTTTCTTTCATCCAATTTATGATGTTGTTATCTAGTATTTCTTTTTGCTCGTGCATTGGTTGCTTATAGATTTTGGTAAGCAATTGTTTAAATTTTTTGGTCATAAATTTTTTGCCTTTTGGTCCACCAAACTGGTCGGCGTAGCCGTCGGAGAACATATATAAGGTGTCGCCTGTTTCGTAGGCTTGTGTGGAGGGGGTAAAATCGTGCATTCTATCGTAAATGGCTACTGGCATTTTATCGGCACGTAGCACATTTAGCTCTCCTTCTCTAATGTAAAATAGTGGGTTGTAAGCTCCTGAAAATGAGATTGTTTTGCTGTCTTTGTCGATTACAGTAATGGCTATATCCATACCGTCTTTAGATTGCATTACGCCCTTTTCTTGCTTTAGGGCTTTTATAACTTTGGCACGCAAACGGTTTAAGATTATTGCAGGGTTTGTTACCTTTTCGATATTAACAATTTCGTTTAGAAAGCTGATGCCCAACATGCTCATAAATGCCCCGGGCACGCCATGCCCAGTACAGTCTGCCGCAGTTATTATAATTTTATTGTCTTGCTTTCCTGCCCAGTAAAAGTCGCCGCTTACAATGTCTTTTGGCTTGAATAAAATAAAGTGTTCGGGTAAATTTTCTTTAAGGAAATAACTGGCTGGTAGGGCGGCAGTTTGTATTCTTTTGGCGTATTTTATACTGGCAGTAATTTCTTCATTTTGCTTTTCGATTTCGTCTTTTTGCTCTAATATCTCGTCATTTTGTGTAGTAATTTCTTCGTTGCGTTGGCGAATTTCTGCGGTTTGTTCTTTTACTTCTTTGCGAAGTTTACGGTTGTATTCTTCTACCCTTTTTACTCTAATTTTGTAGATTATAAATACCGTTAAAACTATAGCTAGCAAGGCGAGTACTTTGGCAAGTATGGTTTGCCACCAAGCGGGTGAGATTATTACGGTAAGTTGTTTTGCATTTTCTGTCCAAACATCATTATTATTAGAGCCTTTTAGGTTGAATACATATTTTCCTGGAGCTAAGTTGGTGTAGCTTGCAAATCGTCTGTATTTTGCTTTTATCCAATCTTTATCGTAGCCTTCGAGTTGGTATTGGTATTTATTTTTTTCTGGAAAAATAAAATCGAGTGCTACAAACTCGAATGAAATATCGTTTTGAAAATGCTCTAAATAAATGATGTTTTTTTCGGCAATAGAAGAGTCTAACTCTACCACTTTATTAGCAATATGGAAACCTGTAATAACTAGCGATGGTTGGTTGGGATTGTCTTTTATTTTTTCTGGGTTGAATGTATTGAACCCATTAATTCCACCAAAAAACATGATGCCCTCATCGGTTTTGAATGCTGAACCAGCTAAAAACTCATTGCTTTGCAAGCCATCTCTGGCATCGAAAACACGTATTTTTTTAGTCGCTTTATTGAAGCGAACAATGCCTTTATTGGTACTAAACCAAAGGTTTCCACTGTTGTCTTCTAGCAAGCCAGTAATGACATTATTGGGCATGTTTTCGGTATTGTAAGTGGTAAAGCGTTGAAAGTTTTTGCTTGCAGCATTAAATTTATTTAGCCCCCCTTTTGTGCCTACCCAGAGTACACCTGTATCGTCTTGGTGGAGGGAATACACTCGGTTACTGCTCAAACTTTTTGGGTCTTTGTGGTTGGCGGTGTAATTGGTGGATATTTCTGTTGTTATATCAAATTTAGAAAGCCCTTCAAAAGTGCCAATCCATAATGTATTTTCGTCTTTCTGTACAATTGCAGTAATGCCATTACTTACTAAGGAATTTTCTGCCCCTGTGGCTTTAAAGGCTTTAAAATCATCGGTGGTGTAGTTGTACAGGTTTAGCCCACCGCCGTATGTACCGACCCAAAGCCGCCCTTTTGTATCCTGAAATACTTTCCATACGTGGTTGTGTGATAGGCTTTTTGGGTTATTGGGGTCGTGCGTGTAGGCGGTAAATTTTTTTGTTTTTTTATCAAATTTATTTAGCCCACCCCCAGCAGTACCTAGCCAGAAATTGCCAAAACTATCTTCTAAAATGGAGCGAATATGATTGCTATTTATTGCAGTAGGGTCAGATTTATCTACTCCATAATGGATAAATGTATTGGTTTTAGGATTCCATTTATTTAGTCCGCCTTCAACTGTTCCAATCCAGATATTTCCTGCTTTATCTTTGTAAATACTTCTTACTTGGTTCGAGCTTAGGCTATTTTCATCGTATGGGTTGTGGCGTAATACAATAAGGTCGTCGGCAGCTCTGTTCCATTTATTAACACCTCCGAGCGAAGTACCTACCCAAAGTATTTTTGTGTTATCAAAAAATAGGCTTACCACCTGGTTGGTTGTAATGCTGCTTTGCTTGGCAGGGTTGTGTGTGTAAAAAGTCAAGCTGTTTTTACTGGGGGCATAGCGTAGAAGCCCTTTTTTTTTAGTTCCAAGCCATAGAATGGCTTTGTGGTCTTCTACTATGGTGTTTATTTGTGGCGGGTTTTCGGTATTAGATAGTGC
>CAMZKQ010000139.1 GCA_947311265.1 uncultured Chlorobiota bacterium
AATTGATGCTTTAAATAGATGATTAATTATTGTTGAAAAATCATTCTCTGCCTTTACAACTTGTGAAAAAATAAGGGGTATAAAAAATATTAATAAAGGGTGCTTTATCGCAATTTTATATATTTTAACAATGAATAAGTTGTAAAATAAGCCAATAAGAAACATGAAAAATATTCCACCGTATATTCCGTAATTAGCATAGGATTCACCAAGTAAACTTAGCCCCATTGATGTACTTTTTGAGAGAACTCTTCCTGTGAATCGAGTAAAATATGTATGACCAGTAGCTTTAATCTTATCTGGAAATAAAAAGCGAGGCATAAAGGCTGATTTCAGGGCTTCCGAAATAGTTTCACCTTCTGCGAAGGGCTCGCGTGAAGGTGTCCAGCTCATGATTCGTGCAATAATCCAACCTTGGTTTATGCGCATTACCATTGCAGATAGGTTGGTTTCGGATGTTACATAATCCCCTTCGATTACTTTTTCTTGAACTAAGCCTGTAAATAATTCAACTCCAGAACCTGCTCCTTCGCTTAGTGCTTCTCGGAAACTGTGTTTTATGGTTTGTACCGAGATTATAAGAAATAAAAATACAAGGGTAAATATGATTTTTTTGTTGTTGCTTGGTTTGTAAACAAAAGCAACAATCACCATAAAAAAGCTGAGCCACAACAGAAGGTCATGGAATATAGCATACCTAAGAGCAGTTAGTAATAACATAAATAAAACACCGGCAATTATTATCCACTTATTTTTTCTGCTACCCAGTAGTAGTAAAAACAGACCTACAAACCGGGCATCGGAAACTAAAGACACAGCAAACCTTATACTCTGAGGAAAAGAAAGGACAAAAATATTAAGGACAACGCCGATAGAAACTAATAAGATGTCCAGGTTTTTATGTTTTTTTAATAAATTTGATATTTGGTGCAAGTATGTGGCTTCTTTTATTTTATTTTTCTTTATTGGCAAGTATAAGCCGAGAAGCAATGCGAAAGATGCAGGAACTACAAAAGTCATATAAACATCTTGCTTAACAGCCATATAGTAAAACTCATCATCAGGGTAAAAGGTGTAAGCAAGGAATGGCCCGATAATCCACTGTAGCATAGCCAGCAATAGCAAAATATCTTTTATTTCAATTTTTGAACCTAAATCTATAATAAATTTAGTTCCTACAAATATAAATAAAGCAATACCAAAAGAGGAATAAACATCTATAGAAAAAACTAAAAACAAGAGGAAAAAAACAGATATTCCTGTTATGTATTTTATGTTGTTATTCATTTATTGTCTTTTCTAATGCCTTTACAATTTCTAAGAAACTCCATTTTTAATTAATTTTTTTGATTTTTCTCCAAACTTAGAATAATTATTTTCAAAACGTTTAATCTTATCTTTTAAATCTTCAATATTATTGGATTCAAAAATAAAACCATTTTCATTGTTCTTTACTAAATCAACGGCACAGCCGACTCTGTTTGAGGCAAGAATTGCTTTGCCGCAAGCCATTGCTTCGTTTACGGCAAGCCCCCACGTTTCGCCCCTACCTTGCGAGGGTAAAACATAAACATTGCACAGATTATAAATGCCAAGCATTTGTTGGTTGGATACCCAATAAGTTGTGTAGCCTGCATTTTTGGCAAGAGTAAGTATAGAGCCTTTTTTTAAAAACGGCTTAGTCTCTCGCCCTTGTGCTTGCGAGAGTATTCGTAGAATGCTTTGTGCAGTACGTGTTGCGGGACTTATTACATCGGTATAAATAAGCAGACTGTCAATTTCGCCTAGTTTAGGAGTTGTATTTCGCCCGTAGCCATACAGACCTAAATGCCCCTTTGCCATACTCTCGCCAATAATAAGTACAAATATTCTGTCCTGATTTAGCGTGTCTTGCTCTACCTCGTATCTGAGATTTTTACGCCCCTTGATGAGTTTAGATAATTTCCTTTTTTCTTTATAATAATAGTTTACTCTTTTTATATCCTGATAAACAAATGAAGGGTTGAGAGTGAAGTCTCGTGTGATTTTTAGGTTTTGATATTTAACGTAACTTGTAATGCCTGAAGATAGGAAGGCCAGAAATATAGAACCAATAACAATTTTTAGAGCATTTATTTGTGGGATTTTAGCTGCTTTTTTTAGGAAACCCAAGCCAAGGAATGGTAAAAAAGACAGGACGAAAGCCCAAGCCCACTTTGCCGGATTCAATACAGTTAAAAATTCAACAGCTTCTTGTCCTGTTGTGTCTGCAATTGCGGCAAAACCACCCATAGAAATAGGCGTTTTGTACTGAAAAAGATGAACCACAGCAACTAAATTGGATAAGGTAAGAAAAGTAAAAATGATAAAAAGATACCGCTTCACTTTGATTTTGAAGGCCACCAATGGCAGAAAAAGAATAAAAATAGTTATAAAAACACCTGTAAATAGGTTTGGGAAATCAAAACGCCCCACCATAGAAAATAAAACCAATGCTCTAATTATAGGAAAAAGGGCTATTAAAGCCATTGGAATTAGTAACTTTAGTTTAAAATTAGTTGGTAATTTCATCTTACTTATTTTCTAGAAAACAAAGGTAATTTATTTTCTGAATTTTAGCAACAAAGAAGACGTATCTACTTTAAAAATCATTAAGAACTAGCAACGCCTTGAACAAAAACGCCACCCAAATATGGACGGCGTTTTTGATTTCAATAGAGTTTAAGTCGTTTTATTTTATAATTAAATTACTTGATTTTAGTTTCCCATTATTGTCTATGGATACAGTATAATTTCCTGCGGAAAATTTAGAGATATCAATATTTACTGCTTTGGCAAAAGCCACTTTTGTATAAACTATTTTGCCGCTAATATCTGTAATTGTAATAATTGAGTTTTTGCCTAGCTCGGAAATCGTTACAAAGCCCCTTGCAGGGTTAGGATACATTGAAACTTTTGTTTCTGTTTCCAAATTAGAAATACCTGTAAAAGTAGTGCTAAATTCAATTTGATTACCATAGCTGATACCTGCTGCATTGCTGGCATAACTTCGGGCATAGTAAGTCGTATTTTCGTTTAGCCCTGTTATGTTTGCCAAAAAGGCATCGTTGCTATAAGCAGTAGTGGTATGATTGCCTGAAATATCTGGGTTTGCCAAACTGCCCCAGCAGATGCCGTATTCTGTAATTCCTCCCCCGTTATTGGTAAGATTTGCATTTATGGTTGCTGATTGGGACGTTATATTTTCGGCAAGTAAGGTTTCTGTTGTAGGTAGGATATGTAGTACAGTAAGCGTTCCATTTTGGTAGTTAAAATTGTAGTTACTAGAAACCCCATTTGCA
>CAMZKQ010000140.1 GCA_947311265.1 uncultured Chlorobiota bacterium
AGTAAAAAAAAGAGTTATACATTTGCATCACCAAACGCGAAAATAGCTCAGCTGGTAGAGCACGACCTTGCCAAGGTCGGGGTCGCGGGTTCGAGTCCCGTTTTTCGCTCTTCAAATGTGTAATAAGGATTTAATCTTTATACACTTGTGAGCCCGAGTGGCGGAACTGGTAGACGCGCAGGACTTAAAATCCTGTTTACAGTGATGTAAGTGCCGGTTCGATCCCGGCCTCGGGTACAAAAAGCCGTTTAACTTAATTGATAAACGGCTTTTTGATGCTCAAAACTAGCCTTTAAATTACAGGACACTTATTTATCCAAAAATTTATCATCAAAATTAAGCGGTAACAAAGATTTTGCATTATCTAAGATACGCACCGTTTTTTTACCAGCTAAAATTATTTTAATGGGGTGCGAAAATCGAATTTCAGTTTCCATAAGTACCTGTCGGCAAGAACCGCAAGGCGGTACCGAAGGTTCTAAAAACTCCCCCCCCGTTCGTGCAGTTACCGCCAATTTTAAAATTGCTGAATTAGGGTATTTGGAGTTGGCATAAAAAACCGCCACCCGCTCGGCACACAAACCCGAAGGGTAGGCCGCATTTTCTTGATTAGTGCCCGCTATAATTTCTCCATTATCAAGTAATACCGCTGCACCAACATTAAACTGGGAATAAGGGGCATAAGCATTATTTACCGCTTCTTTTGCCACTTTAATTAAATTTTGCTCATCGGTAGGCAACTCCTCTACAGAATCGTATTGGTACACCCAAGTTGTAATCTCTATTTTTTTCATTTATTTTTTTATAATTAAGCCAAGGTACATCAAGCAATTTCGATAAAACTGCTTAAAGTCTAACTTCACACACTAAAAATACAACAAAAAATACGTCCTACAAAATAAAACTGAACTTAACGCTATATTTTTCCATTTAATTTATTTTTTAGAACTAAAGAATATAGCACAATTTATAAAACATAATTAAAACTTTCCTTTTTTTTTACTTTTGTAAAATTAATAACATACCTTTGCGTCCTTAAATGTTAAATACATATGAAAAAAATAATAAACATAATAATTTCACCACAGGCCACCGCCGTTTTATTACTCCTTCTTGCAGTTGCAATGGGAGTAGCCACTTTCGTGGAAGATGCCTACGATATTCCTACCGGAAAAGCACTAATTTACAACACAAAATGGTTCGAGCTAATTATGCTACTGTTAGCAGTTAATTTCATAGGCAATATAAAACGCTTTAAACTCTTGCGTAAAGAGAAATTGCCCAACCTTACCTTTCACTTAGCATTTATTGTTATGATTTTAGGGGCAGGGATTACCCGTTACTTTGGCTCGGAGGGCGTTATGCACATCAGAGAAGGCAGTAGCTCTAACATCTTATACAGCGAGAAGCCCAGTTTTCGTATTTTTGCAGACCAAAACGAAAAAACATACAAATTTGAGCAATATATTAGCTTCAACAAAAACACCAGCAATGCTTTTGAAGCAGAAATACTTGGCGAAAATAATAAAGCACTAATAAAAGCAAAACTCAAAAAATTTGTTCCCAATGCCGTTGAAAAAATGGTTGAAAACCATGCCGAAGGCAAAAATACACTAGGTATTATTGCCCAAGTAAACAACCAAAAAGTAGGCTATAATATAGAAGAAGGCAGTTTCCAGAAAGTAGGAAACGTAGCCATCTCTTACAACCAAAATGCCCCCTATACAGTGCAAATTAGCCAACAAAATGACACCCTATATTTAAGCTCTCCAAAGCCCTTTACCCGCACTTCGAAAGACGGTAATACGCACGATACTATCCCCGCAGACTCTACAATTAGGCTCATGCCGCAAGAAATTATAGCAGTAGATAATCAACTTTTTTTAGTAGAAAAAATATATCAGAAAGCAAAAAAAATACTCGAAAAAACAGACAATGCCAGTCGCAGCGATGCCATAGTATTAGATGTTACTGTGGACGGGAAAACACAAGAAATTACAGTATTTGGCGGCAAAGGGTTCATGAAAGCTGCAGAAACCTATATCATAAATGGCAAAACATTTAGAATGGCATACGGTGATGCGCCTATAACACTACCATTTTCGCTTACGCTCGATGATTTTATACTCGACCGATACGCTGGCTCCATGAGCCCCTCTTCTTTCGAGAGCAAAGTTACACTTATCGACAAAGAAAAAGACATCAAAGAAAAACACCGTATCTATATGAACAATGTACTCGATTACAGAGGCTACCGCTTTTTCCAATCCTCCTACGACAAAGACGAAAAAGGTACAATACTATCGGTAAACCATGATTTTTTTGGTACTTGGCTATCCTACCTAGGCTATACACTACTCGGCATAGGTTTTCTGATGGTCTTCTTTTCAAAAGAATCACGCTTTGCAGAACTCCGCCGGAAAATTAAAATAGTACAAAATGAGCGTAAAAAAGCATTGCTTTCTATCCTGCTTATTTTAGGTAGCTTTGGGCTAGCACAAGCACAATCCACAGGTACGCAAAATGCCGTAAGCCTAGAGCATGCCAACCACTTTGGGCAACTCGTAGTGCAAACTTATAACGGCAGATTTGCCCCACTACAAACCCTTGCCGACGATATTTTGCACAAAATATCCCGTAAAGATAAATTTGATATTGCTGAAAAAGGAAAACTGACAAAGATACAAGTCTTTCTAGACATACAACTCGACCCTAATTTTTGGAGGTCGCAGAAAATAATTTATATCCGAGAAAAATCAGTACGCCAAGTACTTGGCGTTACAGGGAAGTACGCCTCATTCGACGATTTTTTTGATGATAAATCGGACTATAAGTTAAAAAAATACTCCGAAGAGGCATTCCGAAAAAAGCCTGTCGAGCAAAATAAATTTGATAAGGAAGTGATTAAATTAGACGAGCGTGTAAACGTCTATATGATGACTCTAAGGGGTTCAATATCAAAGATTTTCCCAATTCAGAACAGTAAAAATAACAACTGGGTAAGTGCCACCGACCCACAGGCAAAAGTTGTGCTTACAGGCGATATTGCTACACTTAATAACAGCATAGGTTTAAAAGAATTTTCCTGCCAAAACCTAATGGTGCTTTACCTTACCGAAACAAAAAAAGCAACCACCACAGGCGATTATACCAAAGCCGAAAAAGTACTGGGTTATATAAAAGCCATTCAAAATCAAAAATCTAATATCGAGGGCTTTCCTACCGAAACCCAACTTAAATACGAAGTGTTCTATAACAAAGCCAATATCTTTATTTTCCTACGGAATGTTTATGGGCTACTTAGCCTCTTGCTTTTAGGCTTTGCCTTCTACGAAAATTTAAGTGCAAAACCGAGCAAAGTGGCTAGTTTCAGCCTTAAATTATTAATAGGACTACTGGGTATTGCCTTTTTGTACCATACCTTTGGTATGGGCTTGCGGTGGTACTTAACAGGGCATGCCCCTTGGAGCAATGGATACGAAGCCCTACTTCTAGTCGCATGGGGCGGCTTACTTGCAGGCTTTGGCTCATTAAAAAACTCTAAAATTACCATTGCCTCGGCAGCACTGATGGCCTTTTTTATGCTAATGACGGCAGGGCATAGTAGCTACGACCCACAACTGACTAATTTACAACCCGTTCTAAAATCTTATTGGTTGATTATCCATGTGGCAATACTTACAATAAGTTACGGATTTTTAGGCTCTGGATTTTTACTTGGGCTGATAAATTTAGTGCTATATAGCACTAAAAATGAGAAGAATAGCACTCGCTTTACCTCCGTAATTAAAGAATTAACTTACGTTAATGAAATGAATATTTCCATGGGTACATTCTTGGCCACCATTGGTACATTTCTAGGTGGCGTTTGGGCAAACGAATCTTGGGGACGCTACTGGGGCTGGGACGCTAAGGAAACTTGGGCATTGGTAATTGTTATGGTCTATGCCATGGTACTGCATATGAGAATGATACCAAAACTCAAAAATTTATTCTTCCTAAATGCAGGCTCGGTTTGGGCATTTTCTAGCGTACTGATGACTTTTGTTGGCGTAAATTACTACCTCTCCAAAGGCATGCACAGCTACGGTGCTGGCGATACTCCTGTATTTCCGCTTTGGGCTTGGGGCATGATTATCCTCTCGCTTGTACTTACCTATTTGGCATGGTACAAAGAAATTGGGAAGCATAAGAAAGTTACACAAAAAGAAGAGAAGAATACCTAGTTTTAGGTATTGTAGGTCTGCTTTTACTCTGTTACATTTGTAATCTAATATAAAGATTTAATCATCGGAAAACCTTTGAATTTTCTACACTACAAACAATAGACTAGATGAGAGTTGGCGAAAAAACAAGAATATCAAAAATAATAAAAGAAAATGAAGCGGCAATTGATGTGATTGCATCAATAAATAAAAATTTTAAGAAGCTAAAAAATCCTGTTTTACGAAAACTGTTAGCCCCAAGAATTACCGTAGCAGATGCTGCAAAAGTAGGCGGTGTTACGGTACTAGAGTTTCTTGAAAAGTTAGAAAAAGCAGGCTTTGAAATTGAAAAACCAAGAAAAGAAGAACAGCCCCATAAGGAAACAGAGAAAATAAATCAGGTATCAAAAAGAATATCAAAAATGGATAAAGAAAAACTAACAACATTGGACGTTCGCCCAATACTTGCTGGTGGCACAGACCCTTTTCAGGCGATAATGACATCGTTAAAAGAAATTCCTAGCGATGGCACTTTGCTTGTAATCAACTCCTTTGAGCCAATACCATTGCTCAATAAGTTGAAAACCCAAGGCTACGCCTATACGGTAGAACGCCCAAAAGACGGCAGCGTGCATAGCTATATCTACAAATCTGGCGAAGCCATTCAAGAGAAAAAAGTAGAGGCTGCCGAAAAAATGACTTTTGTTCAGGCACTTGAAAAATACACCGGGCTAATGAAAGATATTGACGTTCGCCACCTAGAAATGCCAATGCCAATGGTAACTATACTCGAAGAAGTGGAGCTACTAGAAGAGGGCAAAGCCCTCTATGTAAATCATAAGCGACTGCCGCAATACCTAATCCCGGAACTCGAAACCCGTGGTTTCCTCTTTGCCGCTAACGAAATAGACGATGATAATACTAAACTAATAATCTACAAAAAATGAATGCAGGATTAAGTACAAAAAATGCACCATCGCCAATAGTTGTGCTACCACATTATGTGTTCGGAGCAGTGGCGTTTTTGGTGGCATCAGTAATGCTCTTTTTTATTAGTGGCGATATTGTAAAATCGAATGTGGGTCCGGGGGTCCTAAGTGTAACTCATATCCTAGTTTTGGGCTGGATTACAATGGTTATTTATGGGGCTTTGTATCAGCTAATACCAGTAGTTATGGAGGTTCGTCTAGGCAGCGAACTGTTGGCACACATTAGTTTTGGGACAATGGCAGTAGGTACAGTTTTGCTTAGTTTGAGCTTTTGGCGAACCTATATAATGCCCAATATTTTAGTAGAAATTGGAGGCACACTTATTTTTATTTCGGCATTGCTATTTGCTATAAATGCACTCATTAGTGCAAAAAAATCCGAACGCAGAACCATTGAGAATACTTTTATAATCACCTCCATTTTTTGGTTGCTTTTCACCATCGCACTTGGTATTGTCATGATAATAAATGCAAAAAAGCACTTCCTTGCACCAAGTAGCGTAGAGCTATTGCAGATACATGCTGCAGCAGCCCTTATTGGCTGGTTTATGATGCTCGTAATCGGCGTTGCCAGTACGCTAATGCCAATGTTTTTTATTGCACACAACTTAAACAGAACTTTACTTAAAATCTCTTACGGGTTAATAAACATAGGGCTTATTGGGCTAATTGTTTCGCTATACGCTATGGCGGATACCATTTTGCCAGCTATTTTTGCCTTTTTAATTGTTGCAGGAATGCTACTTTTTGTAATGTTTAATTACTCGGCCTACAAAAAACGACTGCGTCGAAAATTGGATATTGGCATGAAACTTTCCGTTTTAGCATTTGCACTTTTAGCACTCACATTAGTTTCTGCCGTAGTAGCGGCATTAGATTTAGAGCTACTTAAAAATTGGAATGTCAAATTCGACTTAGCCTACGGCATTAGCCTAATACTAGGATTTTTTACCGCACTAATTTTAGGGCAGATGTACAAAACCCTCCCATTTATAGTTTGGCTACAAAAGTACCAAGACAAAGTGGGCAAATTTAAAATCCCGATGCCAGCAAGTTTATACTCCGAAAAAGTAGCAGATGCACATTATTACAGCTTTATTGCAGGGTTTGTATTACTTATTATTGCCATTTTTACAACACTTCCAGTTTTAGCACAAATTTCATCTGTGTTTTTCATTATTACAGCATTACTTTACGGATATAATACTTTTATGATTGTTTTTCATAAAGAAGATATAAAACCATTGAAAAGCTGAAGCTAAAAAAACTCAAATTTTAAAAAATAAATAAAACTCAAAATCATGTTAGAAAACTTATCAGAAAAAGAACAACTCATTCTCGAAAGCCTAAAAACAGTAATCGACCCAGAGGTTGAAATCAATATTGTATATCTTGGCTTAATTTATGAAATTACCCATAACGAAGAGAATTTCCAAACAGATATGATTGCCACCCTATCAGCCAGAGGCTGCCCCGTAGGGGATACAATTCTCAACCACATAAAAATTGCTGCCGAAGCAGCAATACCCGGCAGCTTTGCAAACGTAGAACTCGTTTGGGAACCACAATGGACACCCGAAATGATAACCCCAGAAGGCAAGGCGGCTTTAAATATGTAAATTTAATTTTTTACATAAGAAAAAATCCCTAAATTTCCACTCCCAAAAGGAAGTTAGGGATTTTTGCTTATACACAAATCTGAAATGCAGATTTAAAAATATGAAAAAAATACTGATAATACTAGCCATTTTTTTATTGGCTACAAATAGTAGCTTTTCGCAATCTTGTGCAAAGCCTGCCAAGACAGATAGTAAACATATTGTAAAATCAAATTTGCTTGGGATTTTCACCCTGTTTTACGAGCATCCTGTTAGCCCAAAAGTTGCTTTCCAAACGGGCTTACAGTATAACCCCGATAATATATTTCCAAGAACAAAAGCCACAATAAGCATTGCCCCCGAGCTTAAATACTATTTTTTACGTCGCCCCAATGCCATGAGTGGTGCATTTACAGGGCTATATGGAAAATACAGTAATTTAAAAATTTCGGAAACCCTAGGTACTGCAACGGTAAAGACGGCAGCACTTGGTTTAAACTTTGGCTACCAGCACGTGTTTAATAATGGCATAGTTACCGAAGGTTTTGCAGGTGCTGGTTACACCCTTTGGAAAACTATTGATTCAAATTTCCCGGACACTTACCCCATGGCTAATTATAATTTTGATATACGCTTAGGGATAAGTTTGGGCTATTCTTTTTAGCCCCTAGAAGGGGCTTTGGAGTTCACCTAAACTAAAAAAAATGTATATTGGGGAAATAATTTAACTAAAACAAATGTATTATGGCAGATGTATCAAAAATTTATGGAAAAATTCAATTTGTAACTAGCTTTCCCGACTTTAAAGTAGAGGTGGTAGATAGCTTTGCAGATTTGCATGTTGAAAAAGTGAGCAGTTTTGCGGATTCCCCGGGGAAGTGGGAAATTGTAACTAGCTTTCCGGATTATAAAATTGAAATTGTAAACAGTTTTGGCGATTTTAAGATTAAGTATGTAAGTAGTTTTCCTGGGGTGCAATAATCAGGTGCAAAAAGGAACTACATTTTTTGTGATATAAAAAGGGTTGTCTTTCTCAAGGACAACCCTTCAACTTTAATACCTAATTGGTATTGATTATGAAAAAAGCAATATTTTTAATCGTATTTTAAGGTAAAGCCGTTATATCTCCTTGCCCAAAAAACTGGCTACCGTCTGCATATCGTCCTGTGCATTTCCATAGGTAAACTGCCGGGAGTGTGCTTAATTTGTTATTGATATAGCCATTCCAGCCAATATTATAGTCTTTACTTTCAAAAACTAAATGCCCTTGGCGGGTAAATACTTGGAGTAGATACTCATCGGGCTGCTCGGCTAGTATTGGTCTAAAAATAGAGTTTACAGTAGCACCAGAAGCTGACCAAGCACCATCTGCTGCCTCAATTTTATTGGGGTTAAAAGCATTTGGAGCTTGCAACGTACCAATCCTTATTGGCAGCGAAAATTTAGATTCACAAGCGTTTTCAGAAATGGCGGTAAGTGTTAGTTTATAATTCCCTTTTTTAGCGTAGGCATACTCTGGGTATTTTGCATCTGACTTTATACCGTTCCCAAAATCCCAAGAAAATTGTGTTGCATTTTCGGAATTGTTGCTAATCAGTAGCAGAGTATTAGGCATTAGTTTTGTGTTGTTTTCAATTGTAAATTTTGCCTTTGGCAATTGGTAAACCAGTATGGTTTTTGACGCAGTGCTAGCAAGCCCTTTGTTATTAACTGTTAGCGTAATAGTGTGTTCGCCTGGCTCTTCAAAAGTAATTTTGGGGTTCATTTTATTGGAGGTTCTGCCATCTCCAAAATCCCATTTTGCCCCTTGGCTATTTGCCGATGTATTGGTAAGTTCAACCGCTAAAGGTAAGCAACCGGCTTCATGATTTACAATGAAAGAAGCGTTGGGGTTAAGTACTGTTTTAATTTCATTTCCAGTATTATTAGGCGAGCTAATTGTTGTAACTAAAGGTTTTGTTAAGTTAAAATAAGCCGCATTAACCTCTTGCTCGGTGGATAGTTTGGGTAAAGTTGTATTTAACTTTTTTGTTTTTACTAATTTGTAAGCTGCTATAATTACGGCCTTTTTGTAAGCCTGTGTTTCAGGGGCTAGCTGTTCTAATACTTTGGTGTCTAAATTATTATAAAAGAGTATCTTAGCAGGTGTATTTATTTTTTCGACTTGGCAATTTTCTAATTTGTCCGAAGGCATTGCAAAGCCAATAGCGAAGGCACTTATCAATAAGATTGCCCCTAAGGTAAAGATGTTAAAATTTGTAAAAGAAAATTTTAAAAACCTATTTTTATTTACCGCTTTATCTATAGCCGCCCAAGCTTCAGGAGGTGGATTTACTGTATAATTTTCAAATTTATCTTTAAAAATTTGTGCTGTATTTTTATTAATATTTTTCATACAGGTGTATTTTTTCTAATTCTTTTAACTTGGCTTGAACAATTTTTTTTGCTCTTGAATATTGCGATTTTGAAGTATTAACATCAATGCCCAATTGCTCGGCAATTTCTCTATGTTTAAACCCTTCTATAGCATACAAATTAAAAACAATTCTGTACCCTTTTGGTAAAGTCTCTATAACTTTTAGTAACTCGTCTTGTGTAAAATCACTATCTGTAACTATTTCTGTTTCAATAAATTCTTGAATTTCCGATACATCCAAATGATAACTGTGTTTTTTATTTTTATGATAATGAGTTATTGCCGTATTTACAGTAATTCTTTTCATCCAACCTTCAAAAGAACCTTTTCCCGAATATTTATTAATTTTTGTAAGAATCTTAATAAAACTCTCTTGTAAAATATCACTCGCTTCTGCTGCATCTGTTACATACCTTACGCAAATTCCATAAAGAACAGGCGAGTATAAATTGTATAACTCTCGCTGTGCCTTACTGTTAGATTTTCTACATTTTGATATAAGTTGTTCTAAATCGGACATACTTCGTTGTTCTGCATTATGACTTTAGCATTATGAAAAAGGTTGCACAGAAAATTGTTTTTTTTTGATAAAAAGACGATTACTTGCTTTAAATATAGGCGTTAGCTAGTTCGTAATTCTTGAAAGGAATAAAAATTAGCATCTTGTAAATTAAAGGTTATCAAGAAAACCACTCAACACTTAGAACTCAAAATTTATTTTAGGAAGATTACCGTCCATGCCAGCAGGTTCTGGGAAACCAGTAAATGCCTCAAAAAGAGCAGTATGATTTCTTTCAACCGCTTCTACATCGGATTCATTTACAACCATACCCTGTATTTTCTGCACTTTCTCTATCACTAAATTTGCAATGCCCGTATTTTTATCGTAGGTATCCGTTAATTTTTTCTTGTTTTTTTTCTGTTCAAGTATTTGCTTGCGAAGCTCTGCCTTGGTCTCTTCCGGGACATTGGGGTCAGCAATTTGCTTTTCCAAAAAAGCAATTCCATCATCTATCATTGCTTTGCTCGACCGCTCCAAGTTGCCCGAACGGGTCAGACCCTTGTTCGCTTCTATAAGGCTAAATATAACGCCTATTTTTGCATTTGTGCGTACAAAATCAGGATAATTTTCCATGCCTGCCTCTTTTATTATTTTTTCAAAATCTGCAAATCCAGCTTTTCCTGCATCAACAGTTTCTCCATTCTCATTAAGGTTTTTCAGCATGCCAGGGGCATTTTCTCGCAAGCCCTTGTAGGCTTTAATATAGTTTTGGATTTTCTGGTCAGTTAGTGTGCCTTTTTTGCCCGTTACCTGCGAGCAGGAAAAGAGCAAACTCATAATACATAACCCTAGAAATAATTTGGCGGTTTTCATAGTGTTTGTTTTAAGTTAAAAAATAATTTAATCGGTTGAATAATATAATTAATTTTGTTGAGCATTACCACCCTTCGGTATGCAAAAGTTCAACATCAATATCGAACTGTTTAGATAGAAATTTTGCCGTTCGCTCGGCACAATATACCGAGCGGTGTTGCCCACCAGTACAGCCAAAAGCAATAGAAAAATGGTCGAAATTACGGGACAGGTACTTTTGAATGGAACGGCTACAAATAGGAAAAATAGTTTGCAAAAACAGCTCGGCTTCGCCCTGCTGGACTAAATAATCAATCACTGGTTGCTCCTTGCCGCAAAGCTTTTTGTACTGCTCAATTCGCCCGGGATTGTCCATAAATCGGCAATCAAAAATATGCCCTCCTCCATTGCCCGAAGGGTCGTAAGGAAAGCCTCGTTTATAGGAAAAACTTTTGATGCTTACTTTTAGGCGTTGTTTTGCCCTGCTTTTTAGGTGTTCGGATTCTGGAAGAGCAGTCAGCACCCGCTTTAACTCGGGCATTTCATCTAAGAAATAGCACGATTTTAAAACCTGCTCCAAATTTAAAAGTGCAGGTGGAATACTTTGTAAAAAATGTTCCTTTTTCTCGATTATCCCTCGAAAACCATAAGCCCCCATGGCTTGCATAATCCGTATGAGGACAAATGCAAAATAATGTTTATCAAATGCCTTAGGCGATATTTGGGTTTCTTTTTCAAGGATTTCAGTATAATAGTGTTTTAATTTTGCCCTCATATTTTCAGGAATTTCGGCCTTTGCATCGTAGAGTAAGGAGGCTAAATCGTATTGTAATGCCCCTTTTCGCCCACCCTGAAAATCAATAAGAAAAACCTTATCGTTAACGAGCATTATGTTTCGGGATTGAAAATCCCTGAAAAGGAAAAAATGAGTATCGGCTTGGAGTAAAAATTTTGCAAATTTTTTAAAATCATTTTCAAGCCACTGCTCATCGAAAGTGATGCCGGATAATTTCAGAAAGTTATATTTAAAATAATTCAAATCCCAAAAAATAGATTGCTCATCGAAAGCCGCACGGGGGTAGCAGATAGTAAAATCTAAACCTGCTGCCCCTTTGGTCTGGATTTTTAGCAACTCTTGCAGTACCTTTTTATAGGTGTCGAAAAGTGCATCTGAAAAGTTTTTTTTTTTTCGTTGATTTAAGATTTCGGAATATAACGTTTTATTGCCTAAATCTTCTTGCAGGTAAACGCCATGGTCTAAATTTTCAGCATATACTTTTGGTACATTTATACCTTTTTTAAGGAAGTGTTCAGCCAAGTAAATAAAGGCTTCATTTTCCTTTTTTTCCAAACCATAAGTGGCAATTACGGTTCTAAATTCGGTCGAAATTTTATAGTATTCTCGGCTAGAACCAGAAATGGGTAATTTGGATATTTGCTGTATTTTTTCAGCAAAATTAGCTTTGAAGAGTTGCTTTATTTTATCTACTTGCATTTTTATAAGTTACTTAAGCGAATGGTTAAATGGTAAGCCTTACAGGCTGGTTGCTGTAAACTTGTTGTATTGAGGTTTCAAATATAATATTTTCTTTATAGATTTCTGTTTTTATTTTATCTAATTTTGTAATCTATGCCCGAATTAGCGGGTTAAATGCTTGGCGTTTTCTTGCTTGCTTTAAATTATTATTAAATATGTGCTTAAAAGTAATCTTAAATCAGTATTTTTGTTAATACCCGTGCTTCCAGTCTAAAAACTAAAAAAAGAGTAATTAGCCGCCCTACGAGTGTTGTAACTAGCTGATTTTCAGTTGGTAATTTTGGATATTCTTGCAAAAAACACTCGTAGGGTTACTTTTTAGAC
>CAMZKQ010000141.1 GCA_947311265.1 uncultured Chlorobiota bacterium
CAGTACCTGTGGCAGAGATATAGCTATAAGTATTGCCTTTTTTCTTTAAATAATTACCGTAAAATGGGGCGGTATCAAACTGCCTGCGAAAAGTGGGGGAAATTTGGGCAAAGGCAGATTGCCCTGCAAAAAAATTGCCGTTGAAGCTAACTTTGTCTTCAAACAGGCTACCCACCGAAGAAAAACCGAGTTGAAAATCAGGGGCTATTTTTTTCGTGCTAATATCTGCCCCCGCTTTTAAACTGATAATTGGGCTTAGCCCCAACTTAATTTTGTTCGTATTTTTTAGGTATAAGTAGTTATTAAAAACCTGGTTTATAGATTGGCTAGCTGTATTAGGACGTATTAATCGAACATTAGATTTTGTGCTATCGAAAGTGCTATAGTTGCAAATATCCTTAACAAAAAATGGCTTTACTGTAATATGATAAGCGGGCTCTGTGGCAAAATCCTGCTCGAAACGGTAGTGAGCATCGTTATTGAGTGGGGCATTTTGCGAAAATACTTGCTGGGCAAGCATAAAAAAAAAGAGGGGGCTTATTATAAGGTGTAATCGGTTATTTTTTAGTTTCATTTTGCTTTTTTCTATTGATAAAATATGAAGGTATATAAAAAATCGTCATTGCAGCCAACACAATATAGAGCAAAAGACGCAAAACACCAAAATAATTATGACAGTAAAAGGCTAGTGATGCAAATATGATATTTATGCTAATCAATATAACAACAGACTGCCGATGCGAAAAGCCAAGTGCTAAAAAGACATGGTGGATATGCTGCTTATCGGGGCGGAAAATAGGCTGTCTGCTAAAAAAGCGGATAAACATCACTCGTACAGTATCAAACAAAGGGATGATTAAAATAGCAAAAGATACTGCTGGTGTACCCCATATTGCATGCTTAAAATTATGTTCGATATTCATTTCGTTAAATTTTATAACCAGAACCGAAATAAGCAAGCCCGAAATTAATGAGCCGGTATCGCCCATAAATATTTTATTTTTTACCGAAAATACATTAAAGCGAATAAAGGCAAGCATAGCCCCAGTAATTACAAACGCAAGCGTAGCAAAGCCAATTGCCCCTACCGAGTAGAACCATATCCCAAAAGTAGTTGCTACCAAAGCACTTATGCCCGAGGATAAGCCATCAATACCATCAATTAAATTAAAGCCGTTTATTATTACAATTACGACAAAAATAGAAAGCGGAATACCCAATAATTTCGGGATTTCTTCTATCCCAAAGATGCCGTGCAAGTGGGTAATCTGTATATCGGCAAAAAAAATTATGATTAGCGAAGCTACAATTTGCCCCGCCAGTTTGGTCAGTGGGGCAATGACAATAATATCGTCCTTTATACCAATAAAAAACATAACAATAATTGCCGCAATTATATATTTTAGCTCTGGCATAGCTTGGGTATCTACAAAAAGTAAAGCTGCAATAGAAGTACCCGAAAAAATAGCAAGTCCTCCCAAAGTTGGCGTTTTATGGCTATGCGAAGAACGGTCGTCTGGCTCATCAAATAAATGCTTTAGGTGCGAGGCTTTTACAATTGACGGTATTGAAATCAACGTAATTACAAACGAAAAGATGAAACCCAATAAAATATTCTGATTTTCAATAATAAATTTCATTTAAGACTATTTTAAATAGTACATTTGTAAAGTTAAATGCTGGTGAATCTAATAAGCAGAAACTGCTTTAGTATTAAAAATATGACCAAACTTAAATACAAAGGTTGCATTTTTTTCTCAAACAAAGCCTTTTTCTTAAAATTTATTAAAAAAATATTGCATGACAGTTATTACAGGAGCATCAGGTATGTTGGGGGCCCATTTACTATATAAGTTATTACTTAAAAATGAGCCTATTAAAGCCATTAAACGCCAAACAAGTGATACGTCTTTTGTGTTGAAAATATTTCGTTTTTACGAAAATGAAAAAACAGCTCAATCTTTATTTAACAAAATAGTTTGGGAAGATGCCGATATTACAGATGCTATTGCCATAGATGAAGCCATAAACCAAGGCGATATTGTATATCATTGTGCCGCAAAAGTAGGCTTTGCAAGAAAAGAGCGTTCTGCAATGCTTGCCATCAACAAAGAAGGCACAGAAAATGTAGTAAACGCTTGCTTAAACAACAAGGCTAAGAAACTCTGCCACGTTAGCTCCATAGCTGCTTTGGGGCAAAAAAAAGATGGACTCCCTTCCGATGAAAATATTACAGAATCGCCCTCGGAAAATGCTGGCGGATACGCACTTACAAAGTTTGATGCCGAGCGAGAAGTATGGCGAGGCATTGCCGAAGGGCTTGATGCAGTAATCGTAAACCCTTCGGTAATTATTGGGCCTGGCAACTGGGACACTGGTAGCCCAAAGCTAATAAAAACAGTAGCCTCCGGCTTAAAATTCTATACCAAAGGTTCAACTGGCTTTGTTGATGTGTTTGATGTGGTACAAATTATGATTCGCCTTACCGAAGGCGAATTTTCGGCAGAGCGGTTTGTTGTATCTTCCGAAAACATTACCTACCACAAAGTATTTAATACTATTGCAGATGCCCTTTCTGTAAAACGCCCAACAATAGAAGCAGGCAAAACAACCCTTGCTACGGCAAGGGTACTTAGCCGAATAGACACTTATTTTACTGGCAAAATGAGGGCAGTAACTAAAGACACCGCAGAAGCTGCCCTTTCTAAAAATGAATATACCTCCCAAAAAGTAATTGCTCTACTCGATTTTGTTTTTTTGCCTGTTGAAAGTGCGATACAAAAAACGGTCAATCTATTTTTAGAAGACAGAAATAGCAATATAAATAATTCATAGCCAACAACTTATAACACTTCCAACCCACACAAATTATTGTCTAATATACAGCTATTTTATTGTCATGTACTAAGGTTTTTGCTATATGTTATATTCCTGCTTTTTTAATTTTAAATCAAGCTATCTAGTACAAAGGTAAGAATAAAAACTCTTTTTTCATAATCAGGGCTTAGTAAAACAAAGCGACTAAATTCTGGCATTTTAGAAAAAATGAATTCATATCGGAGAAGCATATCCAACATAACTTACTGTAAATCTAGCATTTACGATTAACTTTTAAAAAAGAATAAAATCTTAATATATAAAAAGTGGGTTTTAATTTTTTCGATACTAAAAATAAACTACTTTTGCAGGCTTATTTAAAAGAAACAAACGCACCAATGGAAGATATTAGAAATATTGCAATTATTGCACACGTTGATCACGGAAAAACGACACTTGTAGATAAAATTCTACACCAAGTAAAGATGTTCCGAGACAACCAAAAAGTAGCCGACCTACTATTAGACTCAAACGACCTGGAACGAGAGAGGGGCATTACAATTTTATCTAAAAATGTTTCGGTGAGATATAAAGGTGTAAAAATTAATATTATTGACACCCCTGGTCACTCCGATTTTGGTGGCGAGGTAGAGCGTGTTTTAAATATGGCCGATGGTGTTATTCTACTCGTTGATGCGTTTGAAGGGCCAATGCCACAAACCCGATTTGTTTTACAGAAAGCCATTGCGCTTAATTTGAAGCCAATAGTTGTAGTAAACAAGGTAGATAAACCCAATTGTCGCCCAGAAGAAGTGCATGAAGCCGTTTTCGATTTAATGTTTAGCCTTGATGCTACGGAAGACCAAATGGACTTTCCCGAAGTATATGGTTCGTCTAAAAACGGCTGGATGTCGGACCATTGGGAAAAGCCCACCAAAGACATTAGCTTTCTTTTAGATACTATTTTAGAGCACGTTAAACCTCGTGAGTTTGAAGAAGGTACACTTCAAATGCAAATTAGCTCGCTAGATTACTCTTCCTTTTTAGGAAGAATCGCCGTAGGGCGAATTATGCGAGGTACAATAAAAGCAGGGCAAAAAATATCGCTCGTAAAGCGTGATGGAACAATTGTAAAATCTGCAGTAAAAGAGCTTTTTAGGTTTGAAAGCTTGGGCAAAGAAAAAGTAAAAACTGCAACCCTTTACCCCGGAGAAATTTGTGCTGTACTCGGCCCACAAGATTTTGAAATCGGCGACACTATTGCCGATATTGAAAACCCAGAGGGCATGAAAAATATAAAAGTAGATGAACCTACAATGAGTATGCTTTTTACGATAAATAACTCTCCATTTTTTGGCAAAGAAGGCAAATATGTAACTTCTAGGCACATTAGAGAACGCCTTTACCAAGAAATTGAGCAAAATTTGGCCATGAAAGTTAAAGAAACTGATTCGCCTGATAAACTGCTTGTTTTTGGTCGAGGTATTTTGCACCTCTCTATCCTTGTTGAAACAATGCGAAGAGAGGGGTATGAGTTTCAACTGGGTCAGCCACAGGTAATTATAAAAGAAATTGATGGCAGAAAACATGAGCCTGTAGAAACTTTAACAGTACATGTACCTACGGTGTTTTCAGGAAAAGTAATTGAGCTTGTAACTGCCCGAAAAGGCGATATTGTAAATATCGAAAATACCGACGATAGAACTGAGCTTGAATTTACAATCCCTGCACGTAGCTTAATTGGGTTAAGAAACCCAATGCTAACCGCCACAGAGGGCGAAGCCATTATTGCTCACTCTTTTAAAGGCTTTGAACCTTGGAAAAATGGAGTGCCAACCAGAAAAAATGGTTCGCTAATTGCACAAGAAACAGGAACTGCAATTCCATATTCTATTGATAAACTGCAAGATAGAGGCGTGTTTTTTATTGATCCGGGCGACGAAATTTATAATGGGCAAGTTATTGGCGAGCATTCTCGTGCCGATGATTTGGTAATTAATGTTACAAAAACAAAGAAACTCTCCAATGTGCGGTCGTCTGGAACAGATGATAAATCGCAGATTACCCCTGCTATTAAATTTTCCTTGGAGCAAACTATGGAGTATATTAAAGACGATGAGTATATTGAGGTTACGCCAAAAAATATCCGCCTAAGAAAAATTCTATTAAACGAACACGACAGGAAGCGGCTAAAACGCTCGAAGGAAGAGCCTAAAAAATAAGGCTTTAAATTTAATTTTCTAAAAAGGCTTTGAAAAAATACAAATTGTCTTCGAACTATTAGGCATTTTTTCAAAGCCTTTTTTTGCTTATTACAAAACGTCTTCTTCCAATTTAATTAAAGCAAAAACGGCATAGTTTATCATATCAAAATAATTAGCATCAATACCTTCTGAAATTTGGGTTTTTCCATCGTTGTCTTCTATTTGCTTGGTGCGGAAAATTTTCATCAAAATTAAATCGGTAAAAGAGCTAATACGCATACTTCGCCAAGCCTCATCGTAGTCATGGTTTTTATTGAGCATCAAAGATTTAGCTTGGCTAATGTATTTTTCGTACAGTAAAATGGCCTCTTCTTTTTCTAGCTCTACAGCATCGGAAGTACCTAGTTCTAATTGGATTAATGCAATGGCTGCATAATTTATGATGCCTATAAATTCGGGTAAAATACCTTCATTCACTCTCTGCACCTTTTTTATTTGGATACTCCTTATGCGTTGTGCTTTTATTAAAATTTGGTCGGTCAGCGAACTCGGACGTAATATCCGCCATGCGGTACCGTAATCGGATAGTTTTTTGCTATAAATATCGTGGCATAATTTTGCCGCATTATTAAATTGTTGTTCCGTTTTTGTCATATCTTATCTCTATAACATCTTGATTTACAATAAATTCTAATTATCTCTTAGCGTAGAGCAATTATTTCTTTGGTGCTTTCCTTGTTCATTACAAAAGTATAAAACCACATAATTGTAGCCGATGGAATGGCATCGGTGAGGGGGATAATTTCTTCGGTAAACCCGCCAATTGCAGCAGGAAATTTGCCCTTATAATTACGGTACATCGCAAAAATTAGTGCTGAGGAAATGGGCGCCCAAGCTATATCTGCACTCTCGCCAATACCGGGGTAAAAATAGGTTACAATACCAACGGCATCGGTCAGTAAAGAGAAAATTAGCTTACTGGCTTTTTCGCTTTTAAATTTTTGGTCAGGGTTTTTCATAGTAGTCGGAAGTAAGTTAATACTCTAATCAACAAAAGTACTAAAATAAATAGATTTTAGTAAAGGAATTTTCTTAATCTAAAAATAAATAAATTAGGGCTAGGGGGAAAATAAAACAATGTTGTCTTAGCTTAAAATAACAATACAATTATTCACAAATCTAAATTACAGTATCATGAAAAATTTAAGCATTAGTACATTTTTAATCGTTCTATTTTTGAGTACCACAGTACTTACATCTTGCCAAAGAGAAATGTTTGGCAGCATTAGAGGCGAAGGCAAACTAGTAGAGCAAAGCATCAGCCTAAACAAAATAACTGGGGTAGAATTGCAAATCCCTGCCGATGTTTATATTACTAAAGGCGATAAGCAAGAAATCAGTATTGAAGGGCAGCAAAATATTATTAACAATATAAATGCTTTTGTAAATAATGAAGTTTTAACTTTGGAGTTTGCTCGAAAAGTAAAACACTCTAAAAATATAACCGTAAATATTATTGTAGATGAGCTTACTTACCTCGCAATAATGTCCAGCGGAACAATTACAACAAAATCTAACTTTACAACCAACCATCAACTCAATTTACTGATAGAAGGCTCGGGCGATATCCTTGCCACCATAGATGCCTTGCAAGTAAATGCCGATATTGCAGGCTCAGGCAACATTGGGCTATCGACCAATACAGAAAACATAAACTGTGATATTATTGGGGCTGGTAATTTAAAACTAAGAGGAAAATGCAATAACAAAACAGATATTTCAATAGCTGGTTCTGGCCGTTTTGAAGGCTTTAATTTAGAAACAAAAAAATGCAAATCCGTAATTGCAGGATCCGGAAATATTGAACTCTACAGCACAGAAACCCTTGATATTGAAATCTTAGGAAGCGGAAATGTGTACTATAAAGGCAACCCTCAATTAAAACTTGATATTGCAGGCTCGGGCAATGTAGAAAAAGTAGATTAATTTTAATCCTATAGCTTTACTCAAAGCGGAAAATAAAAAGTGTACTAAATAATTTTTAGTACACCTTTTTTGTATGTACCGGAAATTTAAACTAAAAAATAGCTCTTAATAAAGCAATAAAACTGAAGTTTTATTAATTTTGTAAATTCAAACAAGCATTCTTAAAAAATGCCCTGTTACAAAAAACAAAACGGATAAACGACACAAGATGCCAGACGAAAAAAAATTAAATTTTATTGAACAAATTATAAGCGAAGATTTAAAATCAGGAAAACACCAACAAATATACACCCGTTTCCCGCCAGAACCCAATGGCTACCTGCACATAGGACACGCAAAATCCATCTGCCTAAATTTTGGCTTAGGACAAACATTTGGCGGCAAAGTAAACCTTCGTTTTGACGATACCAACCCCGTAAAAGAAGATATTGAGTATGTCGATTCAATACAAGAAGACATAAAATGGCTAGGTTTCCAGTGGGAAAACCAAGTACGCTACTCTTCCGATTATTTTGACCAATTATACAGCTGGGCAGAACAATTTATAGAAAAAGGACTCGCCTATGTAGATGACCAAACTGCCGAGCAAATTTCAGCCACACGAGGCACACCAACACAAGCAGGAAAAGAAAGCCCATACAGGAACAGAACCCCCGAAGAAAACCTAAAACTTTTCAGGGAAATGAAAGCGGGAAAATTCGCCGATGGCGAAAAAGTACTACGTGCAAAAACAGGCATGGACTCCCCAAATATGCACATGAGAGATGCCGTAATGTACCGCATAAAACACGCCGACCACCACAGAACCGGAAGCAAGTGGTGCATCTACCCCATGTACGATTACACACACGGGCAATCCGACTATTTGGAAGGCATAACCCACTCCATTTGCACCCTCGAATTTGAAAACCACCGCCCACTCTACGACTGGTTTCTCGACCAAATTTACGACCCAAAAAAAATCCGCCCTAGGCAAATAGAATTTGCACGCTTAAACTTAAACTATACCGTAATGAGCAAGCGAAAGCTACTGCAACTGGTTGAAGAAAAAACAGTTTCCTCTTGGGACGTCCCCCGCATGCCAACTATATCCGGCTTACGCCGAAGAGGATACACCCCGCTCTCAATCCGTAATTTTGCCGAACGAGTAGGCGTAGCTAAACGCAACAATATTATTGATATTGCTTTGCTCGAATTTAGTATCCGAGAGGATTTAAACAAATCGGCACAACGTGTAATGACCGTGCTAGACCCCCTTAAAATTACAATCACCAACTACCCCGAAGGCAAATCCGAAGAGCTAGATGCCATAAACAACCCCGAAGACGAGTCGGCAGGGCAACGAAAAGTCCCTTTTTCGAGACACCTATTTATCGAAAGAGAAGACTTTAAGGAAGACGGCAACCGAAAATATTTTCGGCTAAAACCAGGCAAAGAAGTCCGCTTGCGATACGCCTACTTTATAAAGTGTGAAGAAATTATTAAAGACCAAAACGGAGAAGTTATTGAGCTACTCTGCACTTACGACCCCCTTTCTAAAGGAGGCAAATCGCCCGATGGGCGAAAAGTAAAAGGAACATTGCATTGGGTATCAGCCCCCCACGCAATAGATACCGAAGTGCGCCTATACGACCGCCTTTTTACCGACGAAAACCCCGATGGGCATAAAGATAAAGATTTTAAGGCATTTATAAACCCCAATTCGTTACAAATTCTGCCCAATTGCAAATCCGAGCCATTTTTAAAAACCGCACAGCCCGAAGATAAATTTCAGTTTGAACGCAAAGGCTATTTTTGTGTGGATAAAGACTCGACACTTAGCAAAATTGTTTTTAACAGAACTGTATCTCTAAAAGATAATTGGAAAAGAAAATAAATACTCTAATTTTGGGAAGACATTATCGTTCTAAACGATTAAGGATAGTACGTCATTTCGTACTTGATGCGATGCACAGCTAAACCATAAAAAAGCAACCCTTAAAAGAGTTGCTTTTTTATAAAATTAATATTGAAAAATTATTGAATAACAATTTTTCTAATTTGTACAGCATTGCCTTCGGATAGTTTTACAAAATAAACACCACTTTGTATTGATGCTAAATTAATTGCATTGTTTCCTGCTTCAATACGCTGTGTGTAAACCAGTTGCCCAGTAATATTAAGCACTTCCATAGTTGATGATTTTTCGCTCACGATACTAAAAACCCCATTTGAAGGATTAGGCGAAACAGAAAAATCAACCGCATTAATCTGTGGTACACTTGCAGTAATATCTCCAAAAACATGGTCAAAAGTTAAATCAACATCAGCAACAGTTATTACACGGTTATCGCCACCTGCCCACTCGCCATTATCCCAAGAAGAAGCACCGCTAATGACTCTAAAATACTTAAACTCGTAATCCCCAGCAGCTACAGCAGGTACTGTAAGGGTGTAAATGCCATCTGTATCAAGGTCGGTCATTTTTGTGTTTGCATCAGAACCTGGCGTTTGCCATGCTGGACTAAAAATAGTACCAGCCATATAGATTTCATCTGTTGCTGCATCGAAACCAACAAAGGCATTAGCATCAACATTAAAAGTTACATTAACTTGGGCATTTAGCGAAGTTGCAGAAAATAGTAGGGCAATGGCCACTAAAAAAGTAAAGATTTTTTTCATAACGAAAATTTTTAATTTATAAAATAGTTAAATTTGAATACTGTAAAAATAACAGTTCTTTTTTTAGAAATCAAATTTTTTGCAATAAATATTTACGCAATCGTTTGTGCTGATATGCCAAAGAATCTAAAAATAGACTTGTTTTATTGGGCTGAATATTTTAATTTTGCAGGTACAGAAAATTAAATATACAAGCTCTTTAAAACACTTTTAAAATGGCACTAATGAAATGGAAAGACGCTTACAGCGTACAAATTGAAGAAATAGACAACGACCATAAAAAACTAATAGAACTCATAAACGAGCTACACACCGCCATGCGTTTGCGAAAAACAGACAGCGTGTTGGAAAATATACTAAGCGAGCTAAGCAATTATGCCAGCTACCACTTTAAAAAAGAGGAAGACTATTTTGATGCCTTTAACTACGAAGAAACAGAAGAGCATACCAGAACACATCAACTTTTTATAAAAAAAATAACAAAAATAAAAACCGATTTTGCCGCAGGCAAATATACAGTTACCATGGATTTAATGAAATTCCTAAACCGCTGGCTTGTAGAGCATATAATGGGAACAGACAAAAAATACATTCAGTGCTTTCACGATAACGGTATCCCTAAAATATAAAAAATAATGACTTGGCAAGCAGCACTACTGGCAGGCCTAGGCGGTTTCTTGGGCAGTACATTACGCTATACAGTAGGCGAATTGCTACGCAAAATTTGGCAACAGCCATTTCCGCTAGGCACATTTGCGGTAAATATTATTGGTAGTTTTATAATAGGACTTGCCGCAGGGCTATTGGCAAAATATACCATGAGCGACTCGGGCTTAAAATACTTTATAATAACAGGATTTTGTGGTGGCTTTACCACATTCTCCTCATTTTCGATAGAAAATATACAACTAATAAAACAAGACCACTGGCAAATTGCACTACTTTATATAGCTACCAGTATAGTATTTGGGCTATTGGCTGTTTTCTTAGGCTTTTTTCTTACAAAAACGTAAAATAAAACTATAATTAGTTTTGCTTTTTAAATATTTTTTATATTATTTTACAGATTATTGCAATAATGCAATATTAAATTCAACTTATTTTATTAATTAAAATTTTTTTATTATGAAAAGAAATTTATTTACAATGCTACTGGTTATGCTTGTTGCTTTCGGGGCAAATGCACAATACAGTATGCAGAACAATTTTGGAGGGGTAAAGACCGAACAACCTGTAAAAATTGTACGACAAAACAATGTATTTGGCACACGAGCCGTAATAATGAGCGAGGATTTTTCAGCGGGGCTTCCTTCCGGCTGGACAAATGTTGATGTAGATGGAGGGACATTTCTTTGGACTTTTAATAACCCAGGTGCTCAAACTATAAACACTACTACTAATGCAAATGGCTTTGCTATCGTTGATAGTGATAACAACGGTGGTGGTGCAGAAAATATAGACCTTATTACAAGTGCTATTAACTGTTCTGCAAATACAAATGTTACACTTTCATTCGAACATTACTTTAAAAGTGGTTATGGTGGAGCTGCTGAGGTTTTTATAAGTAATGATGGAGGTACAGTATGGACTTCTTTAGCCTCTTGGAGCGCTACTTCTTCTGCAAATGCAGCTTTGGAAACTTATGATGTTACTGCTCTTGCTGCAGGGCAAGCCGATGTACGTATAAAATGGAACTGGCAAGGAAATTACTCTTGGTATTGGGCAATTGACGATATAAAACTATTTGAACCTGATCCAGACGATTTATCAGCACTAGCGGTATGGCCAATGGGCAGCAATGGAGCTTTTGAAGTAACACCTTGGGCTAAAATAAAAAATGTAGGAGGCAATGCCGCAACAGGTTTTGATGTAGCTATAGTTATTACTGATGCTTCTTCAGCAGAAGTATATAATGAAACTAAAAACTTTGCAGACAATGTTGCTTCAGGAGCAGAATTTAATGCAACAATGGATGTGGCTTGGACACCTAGTGGAGCAGGTGTATATACTGTTACAGCAACCATTACTTATGCAGCCGATGTTAATGCTGCTAACAATGTAGCAACTAGCACATTTACAGTTGTAGATGGTCTTCTTTGGGGAGCAAATATTGATAATACCGGAAGTACTAATGGGATTGTTTCTACATACTTTGGTGGTATTTCTCAGTCAGTAGAAACTGCTGATGATTTTATACTACCTGCTGGTAACTGGAATATCGACTCTATACCAACCCGTGGATTTACTAATCTTGCAACAGCTATTGACGGATTCGATGTAATTATTTATGATGATAATGCAGGAGAACCCGGTGCAGTTGTTTTTTCAGAATTAGTTGCTGAAACTAATGCAACAAATCAGCACCTTACATTCACCAACCCCTTGCACCTAACAGGAGGAGTTAGATACTGGCTAGCTGTAACTGCACACTATAATTCAGCCTCTGCACTTGCAGACGGAAGATGGAACTGGTACACATGGGATAATACAACATTAGGCGAATCTATGCTTCGGGACAACCCTAATTTATTTGGTGGCGGTACCGCATGGGGTACTTTATCAGCACTTGGAGTTGCCGGATCAGGTTCTACCAACTTTGCTATTTATGGAACTAGTCTTACACCATCAATTACAATAGACACCCCAGCCAACGGAAGCTCAACAGCAATGACAGAGCCAACACTTTCATTTACAGTAGCCAACTTCAACGTAGCTGCTGCCGGATTAGGCGACGGACACGTACACTACACCGTTGATGGTGGTTCGGTTGTAATGGTTTACAATACTAATGATATTACTCTACCAACACTTACACTAGGCAACCATACAATTGTTATGACCTTAGTAGATGATGCACATGCACCAATAGTACCTGCAGTTTCTGCAACTTCTACTTTTGAAGTGAGGGTTGCCGCAACAGACGCTACTCTTTCCGACCTTACTTCCGGAGGAACTACCGTTACCGGATTTGCAGCAGCAACAATGACTTATGCCATTGAACTTCCTTACGGAACTGCCGCAGTACCCGCAGTAACAGCCACCCCTACCGATGCTAACGCTACGGCAGTAGTTACCCCAGCAGCTGCACTACCAGGTGCAACAACAGTTCTTGTAACTGCTGAAGACGGTACAACCACAGCAACATACACCATCAACTATACTATTGCTCCCCCACCTACAGCAACAGTTACTTTCTTAGTAACCGACCTAAGCGGAAAATACGCAGGATTTGGTCTTAAAGGCAGCTGGAGTGCTGCTGGTGTGTACGATAATACTTGGAACGGCGGAGCAGAGCAAGCTATGTTCTACGACGACGGTACAAACGGAGATGTTACTTCTGGCGACAAAATCTGGACTGCTGTTGTAAACCTTACTTCTGATGCAGGAGCAAACACATGGGAATGGGGCATTCAAGACGAAAATGATGTTTGGATTGCAGGCAACTGGCAATTTACAGTAGCTGATGGTACTGCACAAGAACTTACTTATACAGTAGTTGTTGATGTGGCTACACTTGCAGAGCTTAGAGCAGGAACAGTAGGAGCAACTTACCGAGTTACTGGCGAAAGCGTATTAACTTACCAACAAAGTTTCCGTAACCAAAAATTTGTTCAAGATGCTTCCGGAGCAATTCTAATTGATGACAACTCTGATGTACTTGCAACTGCATACAACCTAGGCGATGGTATCACTAACCTTGAAGGTACACTTTCTCCTTACAACGACATGATGCAACTTGTACCTACAAAAGCAGGTGAAGCAGCCTCTTCTACCGGAAACACTGTAACCCCACAAGTAATTACAGGTGCAGAGTTTGTTGCAAACTTTGAAAACTACGAAGCAGAATTAGTAACTATCGAAGATGTTACTTTTGCTGATGCAGGTAGCAACTTTGCTAATGGTACTGTTTACAATATGACTGATGCTTCTGCAAGAGCTACTGTAAAATTCAGAACCAACTTCTACAACGTAGATTATACTGGTTCTGTAATTGTTGCAACGGCTAACGTTACAGGTATCTGTATTGACAAAGGTGCTTCTAACGACGGACACACTATCACTGCAAGAAATGCTGCTGATATCCAATCAACAGTAGGTGTAAATACACTTTCTGATGTTCAATTTAGCATCTACCCTAACCCTTCTAACGGTACTTTCGCAGTAAGTGTTACTGATGAATTTAACTTAGAGGTGATTGATATTGCAGGAAAAGTAGTAAGTACACAAACAATCAATAGCACAAACAACACTGTGTCTATTGCACAAGCTGGTGTTTACTTCTTACGTTTCTCTAACGCTACATCTACTTCTGTTCAACGAGTTATTGTAAAATAATTTTAGAATAAGATTTTAATATAATAAAAAAGGAGGCTTTTATAGCCTCCTTTTTTTATTTTTATACTTTTGTAGAACAAACATACAAGCAGATGAAAAAAAATATAGCCATTTTAGCCGGAGGGAACTCTTCGGAATACTTTATTTCCCTACAATCAGCAGAAACCGTAGCAAAAGGTCTATCTGCCCAAAAGTACAATGTTTATACCGTCCTTATCAAAAATAAAGAATGGACTTTGCAAAACCAACTGAACTGCAGTATAGTTATAAATAAAAACGATTTCTCGTTTAACGATAATGGGCAGAAAACGACTTTTGATTGCGTGGTTTCCGAAATACACGGAAGACCCGGAGAAGATGGGCGGCTACAAGGCTATTTCGATATGCTAAATGTACCCTATATTGGCTGCTCTGCAATAACATCAGCACTTACATTTAACAAATTTCACTGCAATATATTCCTAAAAAATTTTGGAATAAATATCGCCAAAGCAGAACTTATAAAAGCGGGTATTAAATATAATAAAGCTGCAATTATAAACACCGTTGGTTTGCCCTGTTTTGTAAAACCAAATGCAGGAGGCTCTAGTTTTGGTATCTCGAAAGTGAAAAATATTGAAGACTTTGATAAAGCAGCACTATCCGCCTTAGAAGAATCCGAAGAGGCAATAATAGAAGAATTTATTCCCGGCAGGGAAATTACCTGCTGTGTATATAAACTGAAAGGTAAGCTAATTAGCTTACCACTAGCAGAAATTATTAGCAAGAATGAATTTTTCGATTACCAAGCAAAATACAATGCCGACTTGAACGAAGAAATTGTACCAGCTCCAATTTCAGCCGAACTTACTGCAACTTGCAAAAAACTTTCAGAGAAAGTTTATAACCTATTAAGTTGCAGTGGTATTGTTCGGGTCGATTTTATTTTGTCGGGCAACACATTTTTCCTACTCGAAATTAATACAATACCAGGAGTAACCGCAGAAAGCATAGTCCCAAAAATGATTGCAACATCAGGTACAACAATAGGAAAAGTAATGGGCGAACTTATTGAAGACCGGCTAGCAAAAAATGAAGCACTAACTTACGATGTTAAAATTTCTTAAACTTAGCTGGCTAAGATACCTAAACATTAGGCTATTGCGTTGTTCTAAAAAGCAAATTTATGAAAAAAAAAACAACCCTTTTTCTTCTCCTTTTTTTCCCACTATTACTCGCTGCACAAGAAGGGGGCAGAGGTGTGTATGATTTTTTAAACCTCACAGGCTCTGCAAGAGTTGCCGCTTTGGGCGGCAAAAACATATCCCTATATGGCAACGACCTAAACTTTGCCCAAAACAACCCTGCATTACTAAACAGTAGCATGAACAAAACTGTAGTGATGAATTATACAGGCTACTTCGCCGGCATAAAGTACGGCAATGTCGCCTATGCCCAAGACTTTAAAAAATACGGTACTTTTAGTATTGCCGCCAATTTTATGAACTACGGCAAATTTATTGCCGCCGACGAAACAGGACTTATTACAGGAGAATTTAAAGCTGCCGAGCAATCCATTAGTTTTACTTGGGCAAAAAATATTAAAGAAAATTTTTCGGCAGGGCTAGCCATAAAACCCATTTTTTCCCATCTGGAAACTTACAAATCATTTGGCTTTGCCACCGATATAGGCGTGTCGTACCATAAACCAGAAAGCGAATTTACAGCCGCTTTTGCAATAAAAAACTTAGGCACTCAAATAAAACCCTACTACGAAGGTCATTACGAACCATTGCCCTACGATATACAACTAGGGGTAACAAAAAAATTAGCACATGCCCCATTTAGAGTAAACCTTACCGCACACCACCTATACACATGGAATTTGCTATACGAAAAGCCAAAACTAGTTTCAAACACAATTTTTGGGGAAGCAGAAGACCCACAAAAAAACAGGAAATTACAAAACTTTTTAGACAATAGCATGCGGCACTTTGTAGTAGCTGTAGAATTTGTACCCATAAAAGCCTTCCATTTCGGTATTGCCTACGACCACCAGCGCCGCCAAGAAATGAAACTGATTGACAAAGGCGGATTTACAGGCTTCTCTTGGGGATTTGGCTTGCGGCTACGAAAGTTTAACATCAGCTATGCTCGTTCATCTTTCCATGTAGTAGGCGGCTCAAACCACCTCTCTTTGGGTATAAACCTTGGCAATTTCATAAAGGTAAGCCAGCCAAAAGTTGGAGATTAAACAATCATTAAAACAAACAACTGCCTAAGCTCGCAACAACAAATTCCACTTTTGAAATTTTAATTATCAACAAGTAAAATGGCAAAAATTCAGTATTTTTATTAATTTTGTTTTTAAATAGTTCTAATTTCTTATAGAAATCAAAACTGCACACAGTGTTTGATAATTAAGGCATCTAAACAAAATATAAAAAATGGAAAGACAAAGTGGAATTTTACTTCATATTAGTTCACTTCATAGCAAATATGGAATTGGCTCACTGGGCAAAGCAGCATACGAATTTGTAGATTACCTTAAACAATCGAACCAACGCCTTTGGCAACTCCTGCCACTAGGGCCTGCTGGCTATGGCGAATCACCCTATTCTGCATTTTCTGCCTTTGCAGGAAATTCACTATTTATAGATTTAGATATTTTGCAAGAAAACCACCTGCTTACCGCAGAAGACTTGCAAAATACACCTTACTTTGAGGCCTATAAAGTTGAATATCAAAAAGTAAAAGACTTTAAATTTCCACTATTAAATAAAGCCGCCCAACAATTTATTACGAATAATAACTTTTCTGAATTTGATAAATTTCAAAAAGAAAATGAATTTTGGTTAGACGATTTTGCATTCTTTACCGCCTTAAAAACAAAATTTGGAGAAAAACCACTTTTTGAATTTGAAAAAAAAATAATAATGAAAGAAGCAACTGCACTTAAAGGTTTAAGGGCAGAACTCGAAAATGAAATACTTACCATAAAAGTAATTCAGTTCCTATTTGCCTTACAATGGGCTGATGTAAAAAAATATGCAAACGAAAACAAAGTAGAAATAATAGGCGATATTCCATTATATGTAGCCTCCGATAGTGCAGATGTATGGGCAAATCCAGAGCTTTTTTTACTTGATAAAAACCGCCAACAAAAGTTGGCAGCTGGCGTACCGCCAGATTATTTTAGCAAAACAGGGCAGCTTTGGGGAAACCCCGTTTACAACTGGGAGGCAATGAAAGACAACAATTTTGCATGGTGGGAAGCCCGAATGCGAATAAATTTTAAGATGTTCGATATTGTTCGCATTGACCATTTTAGGGGGCTAGCAGAATTTTGGGCAGTAGATGCCAAAGCCGAAACCGCCGAAAACGGGCAATGGCTACCGGCACATGGCTATAAAATGCTAGAAACCCTAACCCAAAATATGGGCAAAATGCGCCTCATCGCCGAAGACCTAGGCGTAATTACACCAGATGTTGAAAAACTAAGAGATGATTTCGACCTGCCCGGCATGAAAATCTTTCAATTTGCATTCGATTCTGATGCCAAAAACCCATTTTTGCCACACAACTACGTTAAAAATAGCATCGTTTATACAGGCACACACGACAACGATACCTCCCGAGGCTGGTTTGAAACTGCCGAAGGTTGGCAACGAGAAAACCTGCACAGCTACTTCTTTGCCGACGAGGCAAATATAGCCCGCTCAATGATGCGAAAAATCTGGGCTTCATCAGCAAATACGGCAATTGTACCTATGCAGGACATCTTTAATTTTGGCTCAGAAACAAGAATGAACACCCCCGGCACTACTGAAAACAATTGGGAGTGGCGATGCGAACTGCATTTACTTTCGGAAGAGTCAGCACAATTTTTAGTCAATATTTCTGAAATTTACGGAAGAAATTTCAAAAAATAAGCGTTCTTCTAAAATGAAAAAAGAACAGAAAATCAAACTTTTTACAAGTTCGTTTATATTAAACATTTTGGCAATACTGCTTGCCTTCACTGTTTTTCAGGCCAATGTATTTTTACTTGCAAAGTTTTTTAAAATTCCCGTAGGACTAGACGGCTTTGTAGTGGCATTTAGAGTTACCGACGGCTCTGCCCTCTGGACAAGCTCATCTATTACTGCCATTTTTGGTTTGCCACCTTTTATCTCTTTTGCCCTTTCGGTAATTGCCCGAAAAATTTACGAAAATCGTGCCCGAAAAAAGAAAACCAACCTAAAACTCTTTCTAATTTGGGCAAGCCTCCATTTCGACAATCTTTTTCTGGGCAGTATTTTAGCAGGCTTACTTACACGCTCGGGCTTTTCCTATTTTTTAAGTTGGATTTATATCCCCTATTTTGTACAAATTATGATTGCCATAGTTGCTGCAATTTTACTGTTTTTAAAAGCCCCTTACCTCAATTACGGCTTCTCTCAATCTGCCCCATCAAGTCATTTTATTAATAAAAAAACACACAAGCAATATAAGCGTTTTCTTGTTTACTTCCCCTATTTGGCAGGCGTTGTGGTTTTATCTGCACTTCTTTTCCCAAACTTTACAATCCATGAAATCATATTAAAAGCAACGCCTATTATTGCCTTCATTGGAATGCGTAAATATATTGATTGTGAAGATGTTAAGATGGTTAAGGGGAGTCTTATTTTTTCGGCAAACTACGCTTTACTTATCCCCATTACACTCTTTTTTCTTGCATTTTATTTAGTGCTGTAATACCAAAAACGAAGATGCCTATCGAGCTAAAAAAAACCAAAGACGGTTCATATACACTTTTTATTCCAGCACTTAACGAGCATTACCACTCGTACAATGGTGCGTTAGCAGAAGCCATGCACATTTTTATAAATGCAGGATTTAATTTTTTGCCTAAGCAAAAAATAAATATTTTAGAGCTGGGTTTTGGTACAGGGCTAAATGCTATTTTAACTTTTACCGAAGCTAAAAAAAACAATACAACTGTATTCTATTGTGCCGTAGAAGCCTATCCGCTGGATTACCAACTTATAAAACAGTTAAAATACGAAAGCCTAGAAGGCGTTAATCCCACGGTCTTAAAAAAAATACATACCGAAAGCTGGGAGAAAGAAATTAAAATTTCTAAGCACTTTACTCTACAAAAATTAAAAACAGACATTCAAAAATTTGAACATAACAAAAAATTTGACTTAGTTTATTTCGATGCTTTTGCCCCCGAAGTGCAACCCGTCTTGTGGTCGGAAAAGGTATTTATTAATATCCATAAACGGCTAAAAAAAAAATGGAATTTTGCTTACCTACTCTTCCAAAGGCACAGTAAAAAGAGCTTTGCGTGCCGCAGGATTTTCTGTAAAACGTTTGGCTGGTCCCCCAGGGAAACGCCATATTTTAAGGGCGACAGCTCTGTGAAAATCAGTCCTAGAATTTAGTGCTTATAAGCATCTAATTTTAAGCATTATAGATAACTGAATTTGCTATCCTCGCTTTTTTCAACTTGTTAAAATTTAACAAGTTTTGTATTCTAAAGTCAAATTAAATAAAACAATTCGGTAGAATGATAAAAACATTTATATTTGCACAAAAATTTACGCCTTATTTTTAAGGTACAATCTAATAAAATACAAGAAAGTGGATATTTTTGACAAACTAAAAGCGGAAAATACTGATTTAGGAAAATACCGAAAGGTAGGGCATGGTTACTTTACATTCCCACAACTCGAAGGTAAAATTGGTCCTGTAATGAAATTTCAAGGCGAAGATGTAATTACTTGGAGCGTAAACAATTACCTCGGTTTGGCAGAGCACCCAGAGGTGCGAAAAGCCGATGCTGATGCAGCAAAAGAATGGGGGCTTGCTTACCCAATGGGAGCAAGAATGATGACTGGGCAAACTAAATACCATGTTGAATTGGAGCAAAAATTAGCCACTTTCGTTGGGAAAGAGGCGGGTTATTTACTTAATTTTGGCTACCAAGGTATGGTTTCTATTATAGATTCTGTGGTGGATAGAAAAGATGTAATTGTCTATGATGCAGATTCTCATGCTTGTATTTTAGATGGTTCTAGGTTACACATGGGCAAACGCTTTGTGTTTAAACACAACGATATGGAAAGCCTAGAAAAACAACTCGGGCATGCTGAAAAATATGCGGCCAATACTGGTGGCGGAATTTTGGTCATTTCGGAGGGCGTTTTTGGTATGGAAGGCGATTTGGGAAACCTAAAAGGCATAGTGGCCTTAAAAGAGAAGTTCCAATTTCGGTTACTAGTTGATGATGCACATGGCTTTGGCACAATGGGCGATACTGGTGCTGGTGTTGGGGAGCATTTTGGAGTACAGGACGAAATTGATATTTATTTCGCCACTTTTGCGAAATCTATGGCAGGGATTGGGGCTTTTGTTGCTGGTGATAAAGAAATGATTGATTATCTGCAATATACAATGCGTTCGCAAATTTTTGCAAAATCATTACCAATGCCAATGGTTATGGGGGCTTTCAAACGTTTGGAATTACTACAAAACAGACCAGAATTTAAAGCTAATCTTTGGAAGGTGGTAAATGCACTTCAAAAAGGGCTACGGGAAAAAGGCTTTGATTTGGGTGCAACAGAGTCGCCTGTAACCCCTGTTTTCTTTGAAGGAAATGTACCTATGGTTACCGAAATTATGAAAGATTTACGGTCTAACTATAAAATTTTCTGTTCTGTGGTGGTTTATCCTGTTATCCCGAAAGGGAAAATTATGCTGCGCTTAATTCCTACTGGTGCACACACTTTGGAGCATGTAGAAAAAACAATCGCAGCATTTACTGATGTGGCAAAAAATATAAAAGTAGGAAAATACAATGCCACCGAAGTTACTTTGGGAGAATAAACTAGCCCATTCGGGGGCTGGCTATTAGTGTTGCTTATAATTATCCTTAAATTTACTCCATAAGTAGCCAGCCCGATATACTTTCAGGCAGGTTATTTAGTGCCCTACGGATTTTGAGTACTCCTTATAAGTACCCACAGAGACTCTATATTGTTGCTTTCGTTTAATAATTTCGGTAAAATTAATGCCCTTGTTTTTTAAATTTTTGCAAAAAATATCTGCTTTGCTCTTGCTAGAAAAAGTATCTATAATAATGTGAAAGTTACCTGTAAAATCATTTACCACTACACTTCCTTGTTCATTTTCACCTTTAAATAGCACCCAAAAGTATGGGTGTTTGCTACGGATTTTTGGTGTAAATGCAATTAACTCATCAAAGCTAGGGAAACTAGCAATGGAGCTACGGTACAGTTGCCTGAATTGTTGAATTGATGCTGTGCTGTAGCCTTCTTTTTTTAG
>CAMZKQ010000142.1 GCA_947311265.1 uncultured Chlorobiota bacterium
ATAAATCGTTTTTCTATTCAAGAGGAAGGGTTTATTTTCATCAGTACATTTTATTTTTTTATATTTTTTTATAAAGTCTGAAATTTGATTTTCGGTGGCTTGTATATCTGCATTATTTAGTTTTATTTCGCTATTTCTAACTTTTCGTACCCCTTTAATCCAAGTTTTATAATCCCATATAAGTATTTGGTTATCAATGAAATTTGAGTTTGTAAGCCCATCTAAACGGTGGGTAATAATGGGGTATAGGGTAAAGTTAGGGTTGTAGTTTTTAATTGGGTATACTTTAAGTTGTTTTTTGTATCTCGAAAAATAAAGCATTGCCGAATCATAGTTTAGTTCTAATTCTTCGAGTTGTTTTTTTATTGCAATATCTGGGGCTAGGTATATTTTTTTGATGGTCGAAAACTCTTTATTTATTTTTATAAATTGGCTTACACATTTATTGTAGCTCGAAATTGAGTTATTATAAGAGTTTGCAATTTTAAGTACATTTTTTTCAAATTGATTAATATCGGTTAGCATAGAATCAATAAAAAGCCCAACTTCTTGGTAACTGACTTTTTTTTTAGCGTGTTTTATTTTGGCATTGCTGTAATATTCTCGGTTTCGCCGAGATTCTTCTGCCAATTTTTTGCTGGCCAAGCCAAAGTATAGTTTGGTATTGTATATAAAGAATTTTAGGTTGTCCAGCTCTGTAAGAGGGTCTTTTTCTTTTGCCCATTTGTGGGCAATTAGCCCTAATTGGAAGTAGGCATTTGCAAAATCTGGTTTTTGTTTCTGGAAAGCTAAAAGTAGCGTATAGGAGTTGTAGTCATTCCCTGCTAGTACTGTTTTATAAACGTCTTTGTATTTTATTCTTCGCTGGCTTTTGCCCTCTTGTTGTACAAAAAGAAAAATTAATATCGAAATTATAACAATTTTTAATTTCATGGTTTTTATTTTAGAGGTTTAGTCTGTAATTTCAATAATTTTAAGTTCTACCCGCCTGTTTTTCGTCCTGTTTTCTTCGGTATTGGCAGGGAGGTATTTGGGTTCGGCTTTTCCATACCCTTTTGAGCTCAACTGGCTAATGGGTATGCCTTGCTCTACGATATAGTCTGCTACAGATTTTGCTCGTTTCCCCGATAATTTTACATTATAAGCCTGTGAGCCAACATCGTCGGTATGTGCGGCGATTTCCATTTTTATTTGTGGATTTTTTTTCATGAGTTTAATTACATTTTCAAGTTCTGAAAAAGACCTTTGGTCTAAATCTGCCGAGTTGAACTCAAAAATAATATCTTTAAGTTCAATTTTTGTAAGTGTTGTCAGCGGGACTAGTTTTGCTGTAATACTTGGGGTTTCTGCCGACTCGTCCTCTAAATCTAGAACCGTATTGTAAAACGCATAGCCTCTTGGGTTTACGCTAATTGCATATTTATTACCATCTCTTAAATTTACCGATATTTTCCCGTTTGCCCCAGTGGTAGCTGTAGTTAGGGTTCTTTCGTTGGTGCTAAGGTTGGTTATTTCAATGTCCACGGTAACGCCTTGCCCAGTTGCGGCATTTATTATAGCTATATCTACATCTACTTTTTTTACGTTGAGTTCTAAATCTCGCTCAAACTCGTCGAACTGTACGGTTCGGGATAGGTTTAAGTCAAAACTATTAGGTTCGTAAAATGGTTTTGATGCGGCAATGACATAGTTTTTCCCTATTGGGAGGGTTATTTTATAGCGTCCTTGCCCAATTTTTGTAGAGAGGACTTTAATTTTTTTCCCACTTATTTTATCTAAAATTTCAATTTTAGAATCCAATGGCTCGTAGATTTCCTTGTCGTAAATATTTAAAATTAAATCGACTGTTGAGTATAGCTGAACATTTTTGGTTATATCTGCGACCATATCTTTTCCGGTAGTTTCAAAATCGTAAAAAATATGGGAATAGCCTTTTCTAAAATATTCAACTCTGTATTTTTTTCCGGAATCGAATAAAATTCTATATTCTCCTGTTTTTTCATTGGCCTGTATTTCTTGTAAAATAACGGAGGTGTTGGGGTCGATAACTCTAATTTTGCTATAAAGTGGTTTTTTGGAGTAAAGGTCAGTTGTTTTGCCGTGTAGGTATATCATTTTCAGGGGGCGAAATTTTTCGGGCAAATCGACTGAGTAAACTTTTTCGGTTCTATTTTTCTTTTTTCCTTGCCCCCTAAGGAAGTACATTTTTTCGCCCATATAGTCGGTCGAAGGGAAAATTTCGTCGAACTCGCTATTTACTGAATCTACTGGTACAGGGTGAATCCATACATTTTTGGCGAGTTGCTTGGTAAAGTAAATTTGCATGCCATTTTCATCATCTCTAACGGTAGAGATAAATAGGGTTTTTCCATCGGCACAAATTCTTGGCGATCTATCGCAGCCATCATTTACTGGGGTGGGCAAGAGTACTGCTTTTTGCCATACTCTATTTTCTTTTTTTGCCATATATATTTTTGCACATTTATAGGCTTTTACTTTGCTGCCATCGTATAGGCGTGCAAAATAGAGTACTTTACCGTCGAGCGAGAGGCTTGGGTCGGTCTGGAAGCGGTCGGTTTCATTGATTGCCGTTGAGAGTTTTATAGGCTTATCCCAAACGCCTTCTATTTTGTGCAGGCTGTATATATAGCTAATCCCTGGTACGCCTCGTTTTCTAATGCTAAAATGGATAAGCGTTCCATCTGCATTTAAAGAAGGAGATTCTATGATGTTTTCTTTTGAAAATGAACTGTTTACAGGCTCTACGGGTTGAGGGGTTTCCCAACTACCATTAGCTCCTTTTTTGGAAGTCATAACCAAGGTTGCACCATTGGCTTTTGCTACAAAAATGATATGCTTTCCATCGAAACTAATGCAGGGTGAAAATATTTTTTTACCTGGGATATTAACTTCATCTGGCAAAATAGTCTGTGCATTTAAGTTGGTAGCACAGAGGGTTAGAAAAAAGGCTAGCAGGAATAAATGTGTTTTTGATTGGGTTTTCATTGGTTTTAATATTTTGCATTCTTTGGTAATTTATAACTTATTAATTACCAAAGATTTACTTTTTATTTTTTTTCTTTACTGAAAGTACAAAAATGACAATTATAACAATTATCATTACCACAAAGGCGACTAATTTTAATAGGGTAAGGAAATCAAACATTGGTATTATTTTAGAGTTTAAATGGATTAGAATAATAAACACAAGATTTTAATAAAATACAAATTTATTTTATTTCTTGATAAAAAGTATTCCATTATTTATATTTTTGTTTTTTTAGTGTGCTATACCTCTTATTTATGTTAAAATTTAGAAGAAATGATTTTTTTCTTGCCATTATCCTTTTTCTTATAGAAGTTGTAATTGCCATTTATGCAAAAGATAAAATTATTCGCCCTTATGGTGGTGATTTTCTTGTTGTGATATTTTTATATTATTCAATACGCTCTTTTGTAGATATTGCATACTGGAAAATAGCCCTTGCCGTTTTGCTGTTGGCTTATGTGTTAGAGATTGCTCAATATTTTAAGTTGGCCGAAAGTTTAGGCGTTTCTAAGTATCCAGTTGCAAAACTATTAATCGGCAGTACTTTTGAGTTTTTGGATATGCTTGCTTACACCGCTGGAATAGGGGGTGTACTTTTTGTTGAAAGATACAGAAAAAGAAAGACTAAAAATACTATCCCTCTGTAATTTTAACTTTTACTTTCTTGATTTTTCGATTATCGGCAGACGTTATTATAAACTTAAATTGCTTATACTCAATTAGTTCCCCCTTCCTTGGTATTTCTCCTTTTAGCTCTAAGATAAGCCCACCCAAGGAATCGGCATCGCCACGTATCTTTTCAAAAGTGCTTTCAGATGAGCTTATAATTTTATAAAACTCGCTTAACTGTGTTTTTGCTTCAAAGATATAAGTAAAGTTATCAATTTTTGTGAAAAAATTCTCCTCATCGTCCGACTCATCAGTTATTTCGCCAACAATTTCTTCCAAAATATCTTCCAGAGTAACAAGCCCTTGCAAGCCACCATATTCGTCCGAAATTAATGCCATGTGTATTTTCTTTTTCTGAAAATCTTTTAGTAAATCATTAATTTTACGGGATTCTGGCACAAAATAAGGTGGGTGTATTATGGCTTGCCAATTGAAATTACTCTCTTCAAAATGTGGCAATAAATCTTTAATGTACAATACCCCTTTAATATTATCTAGCGTTTTTTCATACACTGGGATACGAGAATAGTTGGACTCTACGACCATAGAAAGAACTTTCCCCATAGTAAAATTCATACCCGCAGCTACAATGTCTATGCGGGGTTTCATTATTTCGGTAACGTCTGTGTTACTGAATGTTACAATACTTTCTAGAATTTCTTTATCTTCCTTTATGTCCGATTTGGCAAGCTCTAGGGCGTGGGATAAATCTTCTACCGAAATATTCTGCTTTACTTTTAATCGTTTGTTTACAAACGAAGTGGAGCTGACCAGTATGCCACTCACAGGGCTTACTAATTTTGAGATTACAGTAAGTGGCATGCTCATTTTTATTGCAAAACTAAGCCCTGCGTGTGTGGCATACACTTTTGGTATTATCTCGCCAAAGAGTAGTAATAAAAAGGTAACAAGTCCTATCTGGATAATTAATCCTAAAACAACTGAAGCAGAAAAATCGACAATAGCTGCTGTAAGAAATGAGGATAAAATTACGATACCTACATTTATGAAATTGTTGGCTATCAGTATAGTAGCGAGTAATTTTTCGGGTCTGGCGAGCAGGCTTATTACCGCCATGGCGGGTCGGTCTTTTCTCTCTTTCAATCCGTTTATCTCCTTTGGGGAGAGGGAAAAAAAGGCGACTTCGGAGCCAGAAATTAATGCCGAAGAAAAAAGTAATACTGCAAAGGCAATAATTCCAGCTATTGCTCCACCAGAAATGGGTTTAAAAATGACCTCGATTAAAATCCCGGTTATATAAGGGTCTGGTTCCAAGTTATAATAGTTAGATGAAGCTTTAGTGGATAAAAAAATCCAGTTAAAATTAAAAATAATCTTTACTAATAATAAAAAATCTGAAATTATCTGCAAGCAGTAAGTTCAGATTTTTTCTTTATTCAATTTTAAGCCATAAAAATGAGTGAGTTAGCAGTGTCTAAAAAAGTGGTTTAGAATGGTAAGTCGTCAAGCTCGCCCATATCGCCACCTTCAAAAGCCTGTGTTTCTTCAGTTTTAGTAGTGTTAGTTTGTTGCTGTGTACTCGGTGTTGAAGTCGTTGGGCTCTTCTGATAATTACCTCCTCCTTCTTCACCTTTGCCACCAAGCATTTCCATATTCCGAGCTACAACTGTTGTAAAGTATTTTGTAACTCCATCTTTTTCATATTGTTGGTATGAAATCTTGCCTTCGATAAAAAGTTTAGCACCTTTTTTTACATACTGCTCTACAACTTTGGCTAATCCTCTCCAAATCACTATATTATGCCATTCTGTATTGGTTACTTTTTCGCCATTTTTATCTTTGTAAGATTCGCTTGTGGCAAGGCTAAATTTTGCAACAGGGACATCTTCTTGTACATAAGTTATTTCTGGGTCGTTCCCAACGTTGCCAATTAGCATTACTTTATTTAATCCCATTTTGTGTTTTTTTAGTTAAAATAATTTTGCAAATTTACATTCTTTTTTTTTATCACAAAATAAAAACTCAAATTATGATAAGTTTGGCTTATGCTCATTTTCTAGGCAGGTGTAGATTTTGTAGCCTACCCAAGCATCTGTAGCAGCATATTTCAATTGCGAGCTAGATAATTCGGGGGTTTCCCAGTTGGTAAGCCGTTGCGATTTTGAAATCCTGAACCCTAACACATTGCCAGTTATTTTTGCCAAAGCCGCATCTTCTATCCCAAACTGGGTAACATAAGTTTGTAGCTCGACAAAGCCACCGGGGGTAAATTGCCGGTATTTTTGCAAGCCTTTAATATCGTCCCGAATTGCCGCCCCAGCCTTTACAACTTGTTCGCTAGCAAGTATTTCCGATAACTCTTTTGGAAACCCAAGCATGTTAAGGCGGAAAATATATGCCGTATTTTTACCCGAGAGTTGCAAAAGTGCCACTTTATACCTCACCCCTTTTTTAAAGGCAGGTCGGGTTTCGGTATCAAAACCAAGCACTTTTTCGCCTCTAAGTTGGGCTAAATGCTTTTGAAATTCTACTTCTGTACAAATCACTTCAATCTTGCCCTCAAAAGATTTTAAAGGCAAATTAAGTAAGTCTTCTTTGGATATTTTTGCTAATAATGGGTTCATTAATTTTAAGTGTACTTACAAGAGTACTAAACTTTGTAAGTCTTTATTTTTATAATTTTATATTTTATGAATTTAAGCTAACAATTGTAAAAGTATAAAAATATCTGGAATATCAAAATTTATATAATAGTAACAGCTTCAAATGAAAAAAAACGGCTTACTTTTAACATCTCTTTCTTATCATATAATTATTTAAGGACTATTTATTCCAATAATTAAAAAATTATGTATATAATTGCAGATAAAAAGATATTTAACCCAACAATTAACACCAATAACATGGAAAGAAGAGAAGTATTAAAAACATTAGGAATTTCAATGACACTCCTAGGTACAGGGCTTTTTACTGCCTGCACAGGAAAAGAAGAAGTAAAGGTGGGCAAAAAGGAAATATCTCAAAAGAACACCCCGCCGCCAAAACCTGTTTCGCTGCGCGATAAAAAAATTGTAAACCGAGACAAGCACGCCATAAAAGACCCCGAAAACCCGACCAAAGCAGAGCTAAAACACACACCTGAAATTGCTATTGGGGAAGCCAACGAGGCAGGATTTTCCGAAATTAAAATAACAATAGGGCAGCAAGGCATAATCCACCCCACTACCGATGCCCATTGGATAGACTTTATAAGCCTTTCGGCTGATGAAAAACTAATTGGGAAAGTGGAGTTTGAAATTGGTGCTGCTTCTGGCTATGCCACTTTCCGAGTAAAAACAGAAGGCATAAATACACTTACGGCAGTTTCTGGCTGCAATTTGCATGGCATTTGGCAAAGCACAAAAGAGCTAAAATAAAATAACTGCAAGACAATAAAATGAAGCCCTACATTAAGCATCTAAAAAACGTATTTCTTCGTTTTATTGTCTTATTGCTCCTCTTCCAGCTCGCAAGGCTTTGGTTTTATTACAGCAATAGTGCTGAGTTTGATGTAAAAAACATTGGCGAGCTGCTTAGCCTTTGCTTCTATGGCTTGCGGTACGATTTGTCCGTAATTGGCTATATCGACGGCGTTTTATTAATATTATTTCTAGTACCAGGGCGGTTCAAATTCTCCAAAATATACCGTTTATCGCTTAAAGTCATTTACGTTGTAGTAAACTCCCTCCTGTTTTTAAGCCTGCTTGCCGATAGCGAATATTTTAAATTTGCAAAAAAACGAGCCACCGCTTTCGTTTTCGACTTGCTTGGTTTTGGCCATACCGCTGGCGATGGGGCAAGGCAAATCCCCTATTTTATAGTCGAGTATTGGTTTATACCACTGGCGTGGATATTTTTTACACTCGCCTTAATCTTCTTTTTTTTCAATTCCGAAACCGAAAAATCAGGCCTAGCTAAGTACAAGCTAAAAACCTTTGCGTTTGAAAGCACTGTATTTTTGATGCTTATTTTTGGCGTAATTACTGCCGCCCGTGGTGGCTTGCAACTCAAACCCATAACCGTAATTACTGCCGCTCAATATGCAGGAACAGACAATGCTTCCATAATTCTAAACACCCCCTTTACGATAATGAAATCGCTAGGGCAAACGCCCTTAGAACAGAAATCATACTTTACAAAAAGCGAGTTAGCTACGCTTTATACCACCAAGCGAAACTATGCTATCGACACGCTTGCGTTTCAGAAAAAAAATGTTGTTATCATTATCTTAGAAAGTTTCTCGAAAGAGTATAGCGGATTCTTGAACAAAAATAAAGGCAGTATGCCTTTTCTGGATTCCATTATGCAAGTTAGCTACTCCTTTAAAAATGCCTACGCCAATGGCACACAGTCGGTGGAGGCAGTACCATCAATAATTTCGGGCATACCCTCGCTATCCGATGTGCCATTTATAACCTCCTCCTATGCCAATAACAACTACGAAAGTATTGGCTCTATTTTAGCCAAAGAGGGGTATAACACCTCCTTTTTTCATGGAGGGCATAGGGGCACAATGGGCTTCCGGAATTTTGCAAAGGCTACTAGCATCGACTCCATTTTTGAGATGCCAGAATATCCCAACAAGGCACACTACGATGGCAGGTGGGGCATATACGATGCCCCTTTTTTACAATTTTTTGCAAAAAAATTAAATGCTTTTCCCGAGCCTTTTTTTAGCTATATTTTTACACTCTCCTCGCACCACCCATTCAAATTACCAAAAGAATTTCAAGGGAAATTTAAAGACGCTAAAAGCCCTGTACTTAAAACAGTTCGTTAGACCGATTATTCATTAC
>CAMZKQ010000143.1 GCA_947311265.1 uncultured Chlorobiota bacterium
CAAATATTGAAGATAGACAGCAGGCTGAAATTAAAATTGTAGCAGAGCAACAACGAGAACTTGAAGAAAAAGCACGCCTTACGGCAGAAGAAGCCATAGAAGTCGCCACACAAAACAAAGAACGGCAAGTGATTGTAGCACAGCTAAATAAAGAAAGAACTGCTGCCGTAGAAGGTGAGCGTGTACAGAAAGATAAAGAAAAAGAAATTATTGAACGTGAGCGAATTATAACCTTAGCCGATATTAGTAAAAATAAGGAAGTAGAACTTGAAAATGCTAAAATCCAAGAAATTATCCGAGAACGGGTAAAAGTAGAAAAAGACGTGGTTATTGAGCAAGAAAAAATAAAAGACACCGAAGCCTTTGCAACTGCAGAAAGAAGCAAATCCGTAGCCATAACCAAAGCCGAAGAAGTGGCAGAAGAAGCACTTGTAAAAGAAATTAAAAAAGCAGAAGCTAACATGAAGGCCAGCGAAATAAACGGACAAGCCGTTCAAATCACTGCCGAATTTGATGCCAAGAAAAAACTAATTGATGCAGATGCCGTTTCCCTTGCCGCAGTAAAACACGCACAGGCCGAAAAAACAATGGCAGAAGCACTTGCCGCCAAAGAGTCCGCACTAGGAAAAGCAGAAGCACAGGTTATTGAGGCAAAAGCAACGGCAAATCTTAAAGACGGAGAAACAGTCGCCAAAGTGATAGAAATGACAGCACTTGCCGATGCAAAACGTATTGATGCCACCGCAAAAGCAGAAGCAGATGCACTACTTGCCAAAGGCAATGCAGAGGCATCAGTAGTAGAAACCACTGGGCTGGCAGAAGCAGAAGCACAGCTCAAAAAAGGAACGGCAACGGCAGATGTTCTGCGGGCAAAAGGGCTTTCGGAAGCACAAGTCATTGACGCAAAAGCAGCAGCACACGAAAAGCAAGGTTTGGCAGAAGCCAAAATTATTGAAGAAAAACTTCTGGCAGAAGCAAAAGGCGTAGAATCCAAAGCAGAAGCCATGAAAAAACTAGACGGGGTAGGCAAAGAGCACGAAGAATTTAAACTTCAGCTACAAAAAGACAAAGACATCGAAATTGCACAAATAGGTATCCTTGCCGACATTGCAAAAGCACAAGCAAGTGTAATTGCCGAGGCAATGAAGTCTGCTAAAATTGACATCGTAGGGGGCGATACCATGTTCTTCGATAAAATTGCTGCCTCGGTTATGAACGGAAAAACAATTGACACCCTTTTTGCAAACTCAAAAACTCTTACAGGCGTAAAAGACCGTTTCTTAACCCCGAAGGAGAAAAATATTGAGCCTGAAAATGCAGTAATTGAGGCAGATGAGGAAGAGAATAAGCCAGTTGAAAAAAAAACTGAAAAATCAAAACAAGAAGAACTAAAAGAGCAAAAGAAAAAGCTAACTGACGATAAAAAAGAGAAAAAAACTGCTAAAAAAACTGAAACAGAGAAGACTGATACCGAAAATAAAATCTTCGATTTTCTAAACCACTACAGCTTTATGCTTGATAATGTTTCCGAAATGACAATCGGCGAAGCGTTTAGTAAACTCTTTGATAAACTCCCCGATTTCGACAGCCGAAGCAAAGTACAAACCCTACTCGAGAAAGCTCAAAAATCTGGAATTGCCAACAAAGCAGGGAAAATAATCGGACTATAACCCTTACCCCAAATAATAAGCATAGCTTTTACAACACTATTAGCAGCCGTGTTTTTTGAACCATTTTTTGATATATTGGGACACCTGAAAATAGAAACGGTGCATTAGAAAATACAATAAAACACCAGTAAGCCCTTAAAAGCATAACGAAATTTTGTTAAATATAAAACCAAAACCTGTTGAGAAATTCAAAACAAAATGAGCGAAGAAGAAAACAACATACAAACCCAAGAAAAAGTAAAACTTGAAACCGGCACCTACGAAATTATCCGCCGAAGGCTTGATACTGCAACAAAAGAGCTACAAACCCGCCTTGCACAGCTAAATGCCGAACGCAAAAAAGTATTCGGAGCAACAGAAGCAGCACTACTCACTTCCGAAACCATAATTACAGATGTAGCCTGCAAGCCAGCCGATATGTTTCCCATAGGGAACCATTTTATTTTAGGCTACAACCTACCCCGAAAAATAGAAAATGTACAGCTAACCGACGTGTTTTCCGCCTACACCTACAGCGATAGAGAATTTCATAAAATAGAACCTAAAATAATTGATAACCAAAATTTTAAGGACGATTTTAAAAACCTTTATACCTATTATAAAAACACCCAATTTTTAAAATTCTCAAAAATAGGAGTTCACCTTTTTATGCTTTTTAAAACAGGAAATAATACCTCCGATAAAAAAGTATTCAAATGGGAAATATCTGGCAACAGCCTAGAATATATTGACAACCGCAGCGAAGCAGATTTTCATTACCCCAAGCAACACGAATTTAAGTGGAAAAAAACCACCCGAGATATGCACGTAGCTGGGCGAGAACCACACATAAATATTGAAAATACACTTTTCGTAGAAACCGTTGGCGGCGACCTTACCATAAAAGCAGAAAACAACACCGAAGATGCCTTAGGCGTTTACCGAGAAGACGTAGATATTCCTGACCAAACGCTAGACGATGCACAAATTTATTACTCCATTTTAGGCAATATTATTATCTTGAAAATAAGACCATATCAAGAAAAAAATTACCGCTATATCGTTTATAGCCCCAAAACAAAAGAAGCAGTTAGGATAGATACAATTAAAAATGCCTGTGTGCAACTTCCTGAAAATCACGGCATTATATTCTCGAATGGCTACTACCTGCAAACAGGAGAATACCAATTTTTTGATAGTGAGTACGAAAACCTTATTTTCGAGAGCAAATTAATTTCGCCCAATGGCGAAGATTTTTTATACAACTTTTACGAAGAAAAATCAGGCGTTTACATACTCCTCAAATACAACATAATAGAGCAAAAACTAGAACCACCAATAACCTGCAACGGCTTTTCAATTTTTGAAAACGGAGAAATGTGCAACTTCAGAGACGACGGGCAAGCCAAAAAAAGCCATGTTATACAGGTCTGGAAAACAACATTCTCTCACCCCGACTATAATACAGGAGCAGACAGCCAATCGCCACTCTTCAAAATAGGCAACAAAGCACTAGTAAAAGGCATCTCCGAAGTAAGAGAAGTACTCGTACTACTCGGAAAAAGCGATAGCTACGACAACCTATATATCGAATTAGTAAAAAAATCAGCCTCAATAATAGACCGTATTTTTTGGATTTCCAAGCCAGAGGCACTTCATTTGGGCGAAGCCCTAAGAACTGTAAAAAATACAGCCGCATCAGCCATTGACGAGTACGAAAAAATATCAAAAATAAAAGAAGCTACTGCAAAAAAAACAAACCTAACTACTGCTTACGCAGATGAATTGTACCGAAAAATTCGCCGTGGTGGGATAGAAAATTTAGACGATTTTGTACACCTCCTTGCAGAACTTCGCAAGCTACGTGGCGAACTAATTTCGCTAAAACAACTGCGATACATCAACACCGAGCAAGTAGAAAACTACGAAACAGAAGCTGAAAAATTTAGTGCCGAACTCTCCGAAAATTGCGTAACTTTTCTTTTAAAAGAAGACGCACTCACCAGCTACTCCCACAAAGTAAACAATGTGGAGGCAGAAGTAGAAGCACTAAAAAAAGTATCGGAAGCCAACAAAATAGACCTCGAAATTAGCAACATCTCGGGCGAGTTAGAAATGCTTATCGAAATTGTGAGCAACCTGCAAATTAGCGATGCCACACAAACGGCAAAAATTATCGACAATATTTCGACCGTCTATTCTCGCTTCAACAAAATAAAAGCAGAGCTTCGCCGTAGGCGTTCCGAACTGTTTTTAATTGAAGGAAAAGCAGAATTTGGGGCACAAATAAAACTCATTAGCCAATCGGTTATCAATTATTTGGACTTATGCGATACACCCGAAAAAACAGACGCTTACCTCACAAAACTACTCATTCTCCTAGAAGAACTGGAAGGCAAATTTTCTGAATTTGATGAATTTGTGAACGAAGTAGGCATTAAAAGAGAAGAAATTCAAGACGCTTTCGAGCAGCGTAAAATACAGCTTACCGAAAAACGCAGCCGCCGTGCCGACACACTAGTACAGTCCGCTGGGCGGATTTTAAAAGCCGTAAGCAGCCGCATTTCAAAGCTAAAATCGCTAAGCGAAATTAATGGCTATTTTGCCTCGGATTTGATGGCCGAAAAAATGCGTAGCATTATAAAAGAACTCACCGAACTCGACGAAAATGTAAAGGCCGATGAGCTACAAAGCCGACTAAAAACAGCAAAAGAAGATGCCGCACGCCGCCTAAAAGATAAAAATGACCTCTTTGGTGATGATGAAAATGTTATAAAATTTGGGCAGCACCGTTTTACCGTAAACACGCAGCCACTAGGGCTTACGATGATAAACCGTTCGGGAGAAATGTATTTTCACCTTTCCGGAACAGGATTTTACGAAAAGGTAAACCACCCAGAATTTGAAAAATTAAGCACGTTTAGAGACCAAACCATTGTGTCTGAAAACGATAAGGTTTACAGAGCTGAATACTTGGCATACAGCATTTTAACACACATAATTGAAGATGAAAAACTAAGCCCAAAAAGCACTCTTGAAATGAGCCAGAAGGATTTTGACGATTTTATCAGCACATTTGCATCGGTGCGATATGCCGAGGGATATATAAAAGGGGTGCACGATTTTGATGCAGGAGTATTGCTGAAAGCCATTTTAGAAATCCGGCAAAAAGCAGGTTTATTACGATTTTCCTCATCGGCACGAGCCATGGCAGAGCTGTGGTTTTACGAATTTATAGAAAAACAACAACAGGCTGCATTTTTAGCCCATATAAAAAGTGCTTCGGCACTTTTAAAGGCCTTCCCGAACTCCAAAGAACATGAATTTTTACTTTCGGAGATAAAAACTGAATTGGATAAATTTTCTGGCGAGAGCCAGCTTTTCGATACCGTTATTTCAGCACAAGCCGCTCAATACCTATTTTACGAATTGGCAGAAAACGAAACTTTTGTATTAAATAAAATGGCAAAAAAGTTGCTCAATTTATTTTCAGATTACCTTAAATCCGAAAGCCTAAATCCTATTTTCGACCAAGTGCTGAAAGATAAAGCACAACCCAAAGTACAACGATTTAGGCAAATAAAAAGCTGGCTTGTGGCTTTTGCCGAAAGCAATAATTCTACTGATTTTTTGGATTATACCAATGAGGCAACAGTTACGCTATTTAGAAATTCCCTTGCAGGGAAAAAACAAATTGATGTTTCGCTAAAACAAATTATCGTTGGTTTAGAAGGTACGCATAAATTAATTACTGACCAAAAATACCAGCTAAATTACAATGAGTTTATGCGTAAACTTACTAATTTTGAGAAAAATACAGTCCCCAATTTCAGAAAATACCAAGCATTAAAAAAAGAAATTACCGAAGACTTTGAAAAGGCAATGCGGCTGAAAGAATTTGTACCTAGAGTAATGAGCTCATTTGTCCGTAATAGGCTGATTAACAATGTTTACCTCCCACTTATTGGAGCAAATCTGGCAAAACAAATAGGGGCTGCGGGTTCGCAAAAACGAACAGATTTAATGGGTATGTTGCTCTTGATTTCGCCACCAGGTTACGGAAAAACTACGCTAATGGAATATCTCGCCGAGCGGCTCGGGATAATTTTTATGAAAATAAATGGCCCTGCCATTGGGCATAATGTTACAGGCGTGGACCCTTCGCAAGCTGGCGATGCCACCGCAAAAGAGGAACTTGAAAAGTTAAATTTGGCCTTTGAAATTGGCGATAATGTAATGATTTATCTTGATGATATTCAGCATTGTAACCCCGAATTTTTACAAAAATTTATTTCCCTTGCCGATGGGCAACGGAAAATCGAGGGCATATATAAAGGGCAGGCAAAAACCTATGATTTTAGGGGCAAAAAAGTTTGTATTATCATGGCAGGCAACCCGTACACCGAAAGTGGCGACAAGTTTCAAATCCCGGATATGCTTGCCAACCGTGCAGATATTTACAATCTTGGCGATATTTTGGGCGGTGCAGAAGATGATTTTTTAATGAGCTATATCGAAAATTCGATGAGCTCGAACTCGGTGCTAAGTAATTTAGCTTCAAAAAGCCAAAAAGATATTTATTCGCTGGTAAAAAATATTGAAACAAACTCGCTAGAAGGCATTGAGTATGAAGGCAATCACTCACCAGAGGAACTCAATGATTACCGAGAAATTTTGAAAAAAGTAATTCACTTGCGCGGAATTATTTACAAAGTAAACCGAAATTACATACTATCTGCCGGGCAGGCCGAGGATTACCGCACCGAACCCCCCTTTAAACTACAAGGCTCGTACCGAGATATGAATAAAATGGTGGAAAAGATTATGCCTGTGATGAATACTCAAGAATTGCAGATTTTAATTGTGTCGCACTACGAAAGCGAGTCGCAAACGCTAACGTCTGGTGCAGAAGCTAATTTCTTGAAATTTAAACAGATAACAGGAATTATAAGCCCAGAAGAAGAGCAACGTTTTGAAGAAATTGTAGCCATTTATATGGAAAATAAACAACAAGATTCGTCGGTGCATTTTGCCCAAATTGCTGAAAATACAGAAATTATTGCCAGTAGCATGGCAGGCGTAAAAGAAGCCATTGTGCAGATGGAAGTAAGGTGATATTTTGTTAAAATATACTAGTTTAATTTCATTTTATTTAAAATAACTTTGTATTTTTGTAGTTGATTAATTTTTTTTGTATGACTCCATTTTCGGCTAATCTTTTTGGTATCACCATTTTAGAGCCTATTACCCTTATTACTGATAGTATTCTTGCAGGACTCTGCTTATTATTTTTTTTTAAAATTAGTAAAATAGCCAAAACCTCGTACCTAGCTAAAAACTGGCGGGGATTTTTCTTGTGGTTAGGGCTTTCAACATTTTTAGCTGGGATTGGGCATGGTTTTATGCACTATACAGGTAAATGGCTGCTTATAGTGGCTTGGATATCAGCAGGTTTAATAACTTATTTTAATCAGGCGGCTTCAATTATGCAAGTTGAGAACAAGAAATGGCGTAGGCTTTTAATGTATTCCATTCTTTTTCAGTTACTTGTAGTATCACTTTTAGTGCTTTTTACACAAAAATTTATTTTTGTTACAATAAACTCGGTAGTAGGTGTTGCTGGTTTGGTTCTATTTATACGGATAAGAGATGTCATTTTATTCAAAAATAAACATAGCAAATATGTAATTCTTGCAATATGTGTTGGCTTCTTCTCTGCTGTTGCACATACAATGCAACTGTCTGTTTCTGAGTGGTTTAATTATAAAGATATTGGGCACGTTATACTTATGATTTCTGCCTTATTCTTTTACAAAGGGGCAAAAGGAGAGCTTTTAGAAAAGCAACGAAAGCTAGTTGCTGAAAAATCGAAACCACTTTTATAGGATAAATTAATCATATTATGAAAAAAGCAAAACGGCTTATATTATTAATCCTATTTTTTCTGATTATTTTAGTACCAACATCGCAAGCCGCAGAGAGTAAGGGCGAAAATAAAAATAAAGCAGACTGTGAAAGTACAATTTCGCAAGCTACACCACCTTTAATACAACAAAAATCACTTAAAAAAAGAATAAAAAAATTAGCCAGCAAAATAAAAAAGAAGATACGAAAATTAAGAAAAAAAGCATCTGGTGATTATAAACTTTTCTTTTGGATACTCGGTGCATTACTGCTTGTAGGAGCAGTATTTTGGATTGCCAGTGCCAGCATTTGGCTAACTATTTTGGCAGTAGTAGGCGTACTTGCTTATTTTGCTTACTTATTAGGTCTGCTTTATTATTATATCAATAATGGGTTATCGCTAGAGTGGTATTGGTGGGCAATTACCACCGCTTTAATTATTATTCCGGTAGGATTAACTTGGGTATTTTTGGGCACAGCAACAGCAGGTACACTAGCATTAGTGCTATTAGGGGCTACACTTTTTGTAGTAATAGTGGTAGCCATTATCTGGATAATTGTTAGTATTTTCAAAGCCATATTTAATGCTTTTAAAAATATATTTAGTATTTTTTCTAACTAATATCGGTAAACTTCCTTACATGGTATAAATAATTAATTACCACCAATTTCTGCCATTAAATAACTAAATATGAGAGTTCAAAAACAGGCCAGTTATCAAACATCAATAACCACCTTTTTAAAGCAAATTTCAATACTTTTGCTCTTACTTATTTTCACAACTTCTTGCTCCTCTTTGTTAGATACAAATACAGACAACGAAGATTGCACCGACCCAGATTACAGCTCTTGCAATACAGACGAGCCTGATGAAGGCTACCTCGAAATTTCATACTCAAACAATACTGCTGCCGATTCTGTTTTAATAAAAGTATTTTTTGGCGATTTTGAAGACCAAGACCTCCTCTTTTCAGGCTATGATAGCTCTGGTTTCTTAGAAATTTCAGCCCCGCTAAACAAAGATTATTCAGCCACAGCACTCTACTATATAGATGGAAAAGAAATTACTGCCGTAGATGGCGATTATTTTAAGAAACAAGGCGTAGCCTATTGCGACTCAGTCTGTTGGTCGATTACCGGAGGCTATTTAGATTTAAAATTAAAAGATTAGGTATGTCGTATTTTGGAAGAAACATTAAGAAAATCCGCATTGCAAAAAAAATGTCCCAAACTTTTTTTGCCCAGCTTTTCAACCTAAAGCGAACCACAATAGGCGCATACGAAGAAGGCAGAGCAGAGCCAAAAATCGAAACCGCTATAAAAATAGCCGATTATTTTGAACTTACATTAGAGCAATTATTTAGAAAAGAGCTTACAGTAAACGAAATTTTCCACTTTCGCCAAGACTTATTATTTAAAGAAAACACCACAGAAAATAAAAACAAAATTAAACAACTCCAAGCTAAAGTTAAGCAACTCGAAAACAAAATTGAAAGCCTAAGAAAAAACACTACAATACCACTCAAAAAATAAGTTTATCCCTTTTTAATAAACGATTGATTGTTATAATAAATTAGTTTTTGTATTTTGTGCCACAATTAGTTTATTGATTTTAAACATCAGTTTTTAAACTGTTTTGATATGCAAAAGATACACAAAATTTTAGTTGCCAATAGAGGCGAAATTGCCATGCGAGTTATGCGTAGTGCCAAAGAAAACTCAATAAAAACGGTAGCCGTTTTTTCCGAAGCCGACAGAAATGCACCCCATGTACAATACGCCGACCAAGCCGTTTGTATAGGCCCTCCGGCCTCGGCACAATCTTACTTGTTGGGCGAAAAAATAATTTCGATAGCCTTAGAGCTAAACGTTTCGGCCATTCACCCGGGCTATGGATTCTTGTCCGAAAATGCAGATTTTGCAAAAAAAGTAACAGATGCAGGCCTCATTTTTATAGGCCCTTCGCCAGAGGCGATAAAAATAATGGGCGACAAATTAGCCGCAAAGGCCGCTGTAAAAAGTTATGATATACCAATGATACCAGGCACAGATACTGCCGTGGAAGACGTTAATGAAGCTATAAAAATAGCAGAAAAAGTAGGCTATCCTATCCTAATAAAAGCCTCGGCAGGCGGTGGCGGTAAAGGCATGCGAGTAGTCGAAAAACCAGAAGACTTTGAGGAGCAAATGAATTTGGCGGTAAGCGAAGCCAGTTCGGCTTTTGGAGATGGCTCTGTTTTTATCGAGCGATATGTGAACTCACCACGCCATATCGAAATACAAATAATGGCTGATAACCAAGGAAATACAGTTTATCTTTTCGAGCGGGAATGCTCTATTCAGCGGCGGCACCAAAAAGTGGTAGAGGAAGCCCCGTCGGCAGTGCTTACGCCAGAGTTGCGTAAAGAAATGGGGCAGTGTGCTGTGCGTGTGGCAAAAGCCTGCAGTTATACAGGGGCTGGAACAGTCGAATTTCTGTTAGAAAATAATACGAATTTCTACTTTTTGGAAATGAATACCCGCCTACAAGTGGAACACCCTGTTACAGAGCTGATTACAGGGGTTGATTTAGTGAAAGAACAAATCGCTGTGGCGGAAGGGCAACCATTAAGTTTCAAGCAAGAAGATTTGAAAATTAATGGGCATGCTATTGAAATACGTGTGTATGCCGAAGACCCCACTAATAAATTTATGCCAGATATTGGTACACTTTCCACCTACCAAAAGCCAGAAGGCATTGGCATTAGAGTAGATGATGGTTTTAAGGAAGGTATGGAGATTCCCATCTATTACGACCCATTGATTTCAAAACTAATAACTTATGGAAGAGATAGAGAAGAAGCAATCCATAGAATGATACGTGCAATTGACGACTATAAAGTCGTGGGGGCAGAAACTACACTACCTTTCGGAAAATATGTAATGCAACACCAAAGTTTTGTATCGGGCAATTATAACACCCACTTTGTTAAAGATTTCTTTACAGGAAAAGAATTATACGAAGCCCCAACAGAAGAAGAAATGGAAATTGCAGCCTATTTTGCAACACAAGCTATTGCCGAAAATTCGCCCCCGATAAAAGAGCAGTTACCACAAAATTCAGGCATTTCATCAAATTGGCGTATAAGGCGTTTGTAATTTTGTAAACAATTTCGTACCTTTATCCTACGTTCTATTGTTACGGAACATCTTTTTTAGAAACCAGATTAAAATGAAAAACAGCATACTTATATTTATCCTCGGTTTTTTTACCACTTTTGCCTTTGGGCAAAAAATATTAACCTACGATGAATACCTTGCCAACAAAGACAGGGGCGAAGTTATGGCTGCCAATGTCGAAGGCAAAGATACCATGCTGTTGGTCTATGTTGCCCCTATTACCATCTTCCCGAAAAGGAAATTTAAAAGCAAACGAGAAAGAAGACGCTACACTAGGCTAGTGAGGAAAGTGAAAAAAGTATATCCATACTCTGTAATAATACAAAATGTTTTTGCCGAAACAGAACTAGCACTAGACACCATTACAGACAAAAGACAGCGACGCAAGATGCTAAAAACCAAAGAGAAAGCCCTGAAAGAAGAGTTTGAAGATGTAATACGAAACATGACTTTTTCCGAAGGGCGTGTTCTTATAAAATTGGTAGATAGGCAAACTGGGAAAACGAGTTACCAACTCGTAAAACAGCTAAAAGGCAACCTGTCTGCCGTGCTTTGGCAGTCCGTAGCAAGAGTATTTAGCACCAGCCCAAAATACGAGTACGACAAAGATGGCGACGATAAATGGATTGAAGAAATTGTTGCTAGAATCGAAAATGGAACACTATAAACCACTTATTCTGCAAGCAAACCCTTAATTATTTTATCTACTGCCGAAGACGACCAATCGGCAGACCCCTCCTCTTTAAGCACTATTTTTCCTGATTTTGAAACGATAAAAGTGGCAGGAATTGCACTGGACTCAAACACATCTGGCGAAGCATATTGGCTTGTGTAAGTAGGAAAAGTAAATGCTCGTTTCTTGATAAAAGCACTCACCTTTTCAGTTGTTTCGTTAGAAACAATTACAAACTCAATGCTCGAGTTATCTTTATACTTATCGTAAAGTCGCTCAATACTAGGCATCTCCGCAACACATGGCGGACACCAAGTGGCCCATTTATTAATAAAAATAACCTTCCCTTTAAAATCCGTCAGGTATAAATCATTACCATCAAGTTTGCTCAATTTCCATATATAATCTTTGTCCGATAGCGGTTTTACATCAGCACCTTTGAGTTGCTTGGGTTTAAAAATAAGCCCTTTTACAGAATTGACCTGCTCCAAAACCATCGCCCTTGTCTGTGGCACAATAAGCACCACAATAAAGACCCAGAAAAGAATATCTCCAATTTTTGAACCCGTACTCTTGGCTTTCCACTTTCCTTTAAACCGTTCTATAAAACTCATATTTTTTTGATTACTTTAAAAGTTCAAAATTAATAATTTTTATAGATTTTGAGCTAAAACTATTTCAAAAAGAAGCCAAGCAATAAAATAAATATTTAATTCACAAATCCCTTATAAAACTTTCATTTTGTAGTTTAATTTAATAATTTTGCAAACCGTTTCAATACTATTTTTTAACAGAATTTTAGTTTGATAATTTTAATACCATTGAAACAAAATCAAATAAACATCAGACATTAATATCTTATTTACAAATGATTACAGTATCTAATATTGGTATCCAGTTCGGCAAAAAAGCCCTTTTTCAGAATGTGGATTTGAAATTTACACCGGGCAACTGCTACGGAATTATAGGGGCAAACGGTGCAGGAAAATCTACTTTTATGAAAATTCTTTCCGGAAAGCTAGACCCAATGGCAGGTTCGGTAAGCCTTGGTGCAGGGGAGCGGCTATCGACACTTAGCCAAGACCACAATGAATTTAACGACGAAACAGTTATAAATACCGTACTTAGAGGACACAGCATAATGTGGAGCGTAATGCAAGAAAAAGATGCCCTCTATTTAAAGCCTGATTTTTCAGAAGCAGATGGCAATAAAGCCGCCGAATTGGAAGATAAATTTGCAGAGCTTGATGGTTGGAATGCCGAAAGCAATGCTGCCAGTTTGCTAAGTGGTATGAATATCCCCGAAGAGATGCACCAAAAGCTAATGAAAGATTTGAGCGGTAAAGAAAAAGTACGAGTGCTTTTGGCACAAGCCCTCTTTGGCAACCCAGACAACCTACTGCTCGATGAGCCAACCAACGATTTGGATATTGAAACCGCCATGTGGCTCGAAAATTATTTGGCCAATTTTGAAAATACAGTACTCGTGGTTTCCCACGATAGGCACTTTTTAGACTCGGTGTGTACACACTCGGTAGATATTGATTTTGGGAGAGTGCGTATGTTCCCTGGTAACTATTCTTTTTGGTACGAATCTAGCCAATTGGCACTTCGCCAGCAACAAGCTCAGAATAAAAAAGCAGAAGAAAAAAAGAAAGAATTACTCGAATTTATTCGCCGATTTAGTGCCAATGTTGCAAAATCCAAGCAAACTACTAGCCGTAAAAAAATGCTCGAAAAGCTAGACTACTCTGAAATTGAACCTTCTACACGAAAATACCCAGGGATAATTTTTACCCCCTCTCGCCTTCCGGGAAATAATATTTTGGAAGTTGAAAACTTAAGCGGGAGTGCCGGTGGAGAGTTGCTTTTTTCAAACATAAATTTCCGTATGGAAACCGGCGATAAAATAATTTTTGTGGCCAAAGATACTCGCTCTATTTCCTTATTTTTTGATGTTATAAACGGTATTTCAAAACAAGATACAGGCACTTTTGAATGGGGGCAAACCATTACAACTGCTTATTTGCCAGTAGATAACGACGAGTTTTTTGATAACGATTTACCTATTATTGATTGGCTTGCCCAATTTTCGGACGACTCTAGCGAGCTATTCCTTCGGGGGTATTTAGGGAAAATGCTATTCTCGGGCGAGGAAGTGTATAAAAAAACAAGAGTGCTTTCTGGGGGCGAAAAAATGCGTTGCATGATTTCCCGCATGATGCTTAGAAATGCCAATACGATGGTGCTAGATACACCAACTAATCACTTAGATTTGGAGTCTATACAAGCATTTAACAATACACTTACGAACTTTAAAGGTAATATCCTAATGAGCTCGCACGACCACCACTTTATCAATACAGTTTGTAACCGAGTTATCGAACTTTCGCCAAAAGGCATGATTGACCGCAGTATGGATTACGATGATTTTATTGTAAGCCCCAAAGTAAAAGAGCTTAGAGCAATACTTTACGCAAAATAAATTGCGAATGAATTGAAAATAAAAAAGCATTCTACATAATGTAGAATGCTTTTTTTTGAAATTTTAAATTAAAAACTAGTGTAAAGCATATGAAAGCCCCGCTGTGTAAGTTCTTCCAAGTGTATATTTTGAGTAAATATAGTCAGTAGCTAGGTAAGAGTAGCTTCGTAAGTAGGGCGAATCTAATAAATTTTTCGCAGAAAATTTAACTGTAAAATACGTTCCTATTTTTTTGCGGATATTAAAATCTAATTGTCCACGTGCTTTTTCGTAGATATTTGGTGTACCCCCCTTTACTACCACCGATAATTTATCGCCAGATATATTGTAATTAAGGTTGGACTGCACACCCAATTTTTCCTGTTTGTAGCTTAAAAAAGCATTCACTACATAAGGCGCTTGCCCCGACATCTCTCTTGTCGGTCCCTGCCCCGGGTTGGTTGCCTGTATGGCTTCCAGCTCTTCGTTGGGGATAGCAACAGTAGAGTTAACCAAAGTTAGGTTGCCTCCAAATTTAAAATTAGATAAAAATTTAGGCGAGTATTTTGCCTCAAATTCTAAACCATTGATGTGGGCAGAACCCACATTTTCGAGTGTAAGCTCATCATTACCAGCGGCAGGGTTAAAAGTTCTTTCAATAGGATTATGAAATTTTTTGTAAAAATAGCCTACCGAAAAAAGTTGCCCTGTAGCCGGGAAAAGTTCCCATTTTAAATCAATATTATCAATTAGCGAACGTTCTAATTTTTCGTTTCCAACGAAAATAAAATCGCCAGCAAACTCAAAAGACGCATAAGGAGCAAGCTCTCTAAATGATGGTCGTGCAAGTGTTCTTGTATATGCAATTCGAGTATTTGTTTTTTTTGAAACAGCATAAGTTAAATTAAAAGCGGGTAATATATCAAAATTGCTAAACCCCCCTTTAGGATTATCTGGGTTAAGGCTTTTTACACTAATGTTTGCACTTTCTGCCCTAATTCCACCTGAAATTTTTAATTTTTCGATAAATCGTAATTCTGCCATTAGGTAAGCCGCATTAATTTGCTGGCTACCGTTGTAATTGTTGCTTTCTTGAGTGCCATCGCTAATGAAAACGCCATAGCCATTGACTGAGTTTTGCCCAATATTTTCAGCACTTAGGTACTCTTCAATACTTCCTGAAAAGGAATTATTATTGTCTTTGTAGGTGTAAATTTTCTCTCTAAAAATTCTTTTTTTAGAGGATTGTAAAGCTCCAAACTTAAGAGTATGGGTATGCCCTTTAAGTGGGTACTCCAAATCAATTTTATTACCAATATTTATTTCGTTCATATCCCTAAAATAGCGTGATGGTAAGTCTTGCTTGGCAATATCAATTTCTGCATGGCGTATGCCATTTTCATCTTCGGTGTAAATGTTTGTAAAAAAGCGTAAATCTGGTTCATTGTGTGTAGATGTGGTGTATGAGCTTAGGTATTTTATTTTCAGATTGCCAAAGTTTACAAATAGGCTTTCGCCCTGTAACTGTACTGCGGAAAAGGCACGCTCTGCAAACTGTAAGGTGCGTGTTTGCATATTTACTTCGTGGTATAAGCTCCACCCTTCTTGTTCTCTCCCAATTTGCGTACCAGCATGGTTGTGGATAAGGTTAATGCCAATGTGGCTATGTTTCGTGAATTTATATGATGTATTAATAATCCCACCCCAAAGTATATTTTCAGTGCCTTTTTTATCGGTCATTATTAAATCTTTTTGCAAATATGGAGCATCGGCAGCGGTGAGTGTATAATGCCCATTTTCTCCATTCTGATAAAAGTTATACTTTTTATTATAGCTCAAAGAAGCAATAAAACCAATTGGCTTGTTGAACAGTTTTTGGCTGCTACCTATGGAGGCAGAGTAGCTTTGGTTTAAACCAGAAGGCTGTTCGCTAGGCTGCATTTGCTTAGAAAAATCAGCTGTAATTTTATCTAGCAAATCATCATTTTCGTAGCGAAAAGGTACGCCGTTTTCCGTAGATGCGGGGGGACTATTCTTTTCACTAATGCCTAAAAAGGCATATTTGCCCATTTGCCCACCAAGAAAAGAGGCATTAAGATTAGCCTGTGGGTTAAAACTTGTGGAGGCAGATAGGTTTGCAGTAAATTTATCAGGGAAATCTCGGGTAATAATATTAACATATCCTCCGGCAAAAGCGGCTGGCATTTCTGGCGAAAAGGTTTTATAGATGAGCATATTATCAATAATATTACTTGGGAATAAATCCATTTGTACCGAGTTGCGTTGTGGGTCTAGGCTCGGTATTTCCATGCCGTTTAGGTTGGTTTTGGAGTACCGCCCGCCTAGCCCTCGGATAAAGATGTATTTTCCGCCCTGTACAGTTATTCCTGAAACCCGCTTTACCGATGCTGCCGCATTTCCATCGCCATTGAGTGCCATTTCTTCTGCCGAAATACCGTTTACGATAGCGGCCGATTTTCGTTGTATTGAAAGCATTGAGTTGGCCGTTTTGCGAATGGCTTTTTGCTCAACGGCCACCTCTTCAATATCCATTAGCTCTTGCTGAAGGCTAAAATTTAGTTGGGTATTTCTGCCTGCCTCTATTCTTACATTTTCTATTGTAATTGGCTGGTAGGCTATAAAAGAGCAAGTAAAACTGTAAGTGCCTTTTGGCAAATTTTCTAATAGAAACTGCCCCTGAAAGTTACTTACTGTACCGGTTGTTGTTTTTGTTATTATTACAGTTGCCCCAATAATGCGTTCGCCTGTTTTTTTATCTGTAATTTCTCCTGAAATAGAGCCTGTATGACCTTCTGCGAAAGCAGTAGTTACTGCTAATAATAAGGTTATCAGAATTGTAAAAAATGATTTCATTGTTTGTGGTTTTGTATTTTTATTTAGCAAATAATAGTTTTTGAATGTTTATTCAAAAAGAAGTGTCCAGCCTTTTGCCCAGTTTTCAGCATTTGGGTCAAAAGCACCTTTGTAGGCTACTGTTTTGAAGAAAGTGCTTGGATATTCTGCTAAATTTGTTGTAACATCTGCTGTAGGTACAGGGCTCCAGTTGCTTATTTTGGGGGTTGAAATCCCCGGGTTTATGTCGAAAGTATTTTTTGCGTTTGCAACATAATTCCCAAGAAAATCAGTAGAGGTAGTTAAATAAGCACTAGATACGGCATCGTCTGGGTTGAGTTTTACAACGCCTGTTTGGGTATTATCTTCAATATTAAAGAAAATATTATTTTCAATTTTTAAATCTCCACTTACCAGCCTTTTGTAGCTAGACTCTGTGGTACTCCCTTCTTTAATTTCAATATCAACGCCTTTATTTTGGTTGATAACAATGGAGTTAAATATTTTTCCACCGGCATTGGCACGAAAAGTGATTGTTTTTTTCCCTGCATTGTCATTGCCAATAAAAGTGGCGTTGTATATTTCTGGGATAGCAAATGGAGCACCATTTTCAGGCTCGTCTGCACCATCAAATTCGCCTAGGCGGTCGCCAGTTTCGGGGTCTTGAACGGCCAGCCAAAACTGAGCTTTTCCTCGGTAGCCTTGGTCGTAATCAAAAGCGTCGTCTTTGCAATATGCCGAGATGAGGTATTTTGTTTGTGGCATGCCTCCAAAAAACTCAAACCCATCGTCGTTGCTTGCAAATACTTCGATATATTCGATTGTGGTTTGGCTGCCAACGCCGCCTAGGGTTAGTCCGTTTATTTCGTTGTCTGCTCCAATATTTGTTCCGCAGTGGCGGATAGAGATGTATTTTAAAGTACCCGAATTGTCGTTGTCGTCGTTGCCACCATATTGCCCTCTGGGTTCTGTAGTTGGTATTCCTTCTATGTTTAAGGTGCTTGGGGTAGTGTTTAGTTGTCCGTATCCTAGCAAGATTACTCCGCCCCAAAGTCCTCTGTCGGTTTTGGCAACCGACCCATTGAGGTCATCTGCCAAAGCCGTGAAAATAATGGGTTTGTTGGCTGTGCCTATGGCAGTTATTTTTGCACCTTTAGCAACAATTAAAGCACTTGCTGCTTCGCCCTCACCGGGTTTCCCTTTAATAATTGTGCCAGCTTCAATAGTAAGTGTGCTTCCGTTGTTTACAAAAACCATTCCGTCTAATATCCATGTTTTATCGGCCGTTAAGGTGGTTGTGCCTGTGCCTTGCCCATGGTCTTTTATGGTTACTTGCTTGCCGTTGGTAATAAATTCTGTTGCGGAACTATCTGGTTCAATAAGTGCTTCTTGTGGTTTGCAAGATGCCAATAAGAATAGCCCAAGGCTAAGAAAAAGGGCTACTAATTTTGTGGATTTTAATGTTTTCATTTTAAAGTGTTTTAATGTGTTAGAATTGATTACACAAATAAACATCAATAAAAATGAAAAAAAGTTAAGCCTATTATATGAAAATATTAACGAATAGCGTATTTTATGTTATTGAATTGTTAAATGCTTAATAATTATTTTACAATGCTGAGAATAGCTTTACTGGCAACGGTAAAGTATAGAAAAAGCTCTAAAATATCGAATTTTAGAGCTTTTTTTATGTTGTTTACAAGCTGAAATAATTAGAGTAAATAGGCATAGCCTGCATAAAATGCAGAGGCCTCTACAAGGTCTTTTATAGCCACACGCTCGTCGGGGGCATGAGCCATTACTTCGTTGCCTGGTCCAAAACCAATCATTGGAATGTCAAAATAGCCATTCATGGTAACGCCATTTGTGGAGAATGTCCATTTATCAACAATGGGGTCTTTTTTAAATAATTTTTTGAAGGTTTCTACGCCAGTTTGCACTACGTGGTGGTCTTCTGGGATTTTCCAAGTAGGAAAATATTTTTCCATGCCGTATTTTAGTCCTGTCCATGCTACTTCTTCGTAGTGTAGTACTTCTACGGTTGCTCCTAAACCTTCCATTGCTTTTTCTACTTCTGCAACAGCAGATTCTTTGGTTTCGCCCCAAGTGAGTCGCCTGTCGAGGTGTAAATGTGCGTAATCGGCTACTGCACAGAGTGATGGGCTACCCGATTTGAACTCGGAAATAGTAACCGAGCCTTTGCCCAAAAACTCGTCGGTAGATAGGTGGTTGTTTAGTTCCTCTATTGCTAATGCTCCTCTTGAGGCTTTGTATATGGCGTTATCTCCCCGTTCTGGGGCAGAGCCGTGGCAGGAAAGCCCTCGGAAGGATACTCTAATTTCCATTCGCCCTCGGTGTCCTCTGTAAACATTCATGTTGGTTGGCTCGGTACTTATGGCAAAATCGGGTCGTATTTTTTCTTCTTCCCAGAGGTATTTCCAGCATAAGCCGTCGCAATCTTCTTCCATTACTGTGCCTGTAAAGTAGATGGTCATGTCCTTATCAAAGCCTAATTCTTTTAATATCCTGCCCGAAGTTACGAATGCGGCAGCACCGCCTTCTTGGTCCACTGTGCCTCGCCCATGTACATAGCCGTCTTTAATTTCGCCATTGAGCCAGTGGAAATCCCAGTTTTTTGGGTTGCCTTCGCCTACGGTATCCATGTGAGCATCAATGGCTAATATTTTTTTGCCGTTGCCAATTCGCCCAATGACGTTACCCAAACCGTCGATGCGTACTTCGTCGAAGCCAGCCTCTTCCATTTGGCGTACTAATTCTTTCTGCACTAGCTCTTCGCTCATGCTCTCGGACTGTATTTGTACTAGTTTGGATAGGTTTTGGGCGGTGTAGTCTGAATACTTTTCAGCTAACTCATTAATTTTGTTGAAAATTTCTGTCATTTATATAGATTTTAATAATGTAATTTTTTATTATTTTGAAAGCCAACAAATATAATAAACTTTAGAGTTTTTTTGTTATTTTGTTTTATTTTTACGAACTTTATAATTCCGATTTACGTTAATTTGTTGTGGATTAATGCTTTATTGAATCTCTGTTTAAAAACAGTTACTCGTATTAAGTGCTGCTTAAAGTGGATTAGGCACG
>CAMZKQ010000144.1 GCA_947311265.1 uncultured Chlorobiota bacterium
CCCAAGAGAACGCCCTTTTGAAACCCAAATTATTCAGCTCCAAAATAACGATGTAATATACATATATTCAGATGGTTACCAGGACCAAATGGGCGGCAAGCACAACCGGAAATTTTCATCAAAAAGATTTAGAGAACTCTTACTGCAAATTTATACAATGCCAATGAAAGACCAGGGGATACTGCTCGAAAATATAATTTCAAACTGGCAAGAAAAAACACCTCAAACCGACGATATTGTCGTAATGGGAGTTAAGTGGACTTGTTAAAAGCATTGCACAAAAATCAATAGCCATTAGTCTTAGGCGGGCTAAGGACCAATTATAAACCCCGAAGCATTCGGGATAAACCCTTATAAATAATGAAAATAAAACTATTACTACTTTCCATTTCAGTACTTTTTATATTTAGTATAACTAAGGCTCAAAAATTTGAGCTATCTAGCAACACAACTTCTGTTCTAGAAAAAGGAGAAAAAGAAGTGGGCGTTTTTAGCCCCCTAAAAATCGGATTAAAAAACGCATCAGAAATTTCGGTACACCCCATTTTTCTATTTATAATACCAAATATTGCCTATAAAAAGCAATGGAAAAGCACCGATAAATTTACATTTACAAGTAAGCACCAATTGACTTACCCTACGCTGCTACTCAACCTACTTTCCAAAGAAGGCATTGGTGGGATATTGCCAAGCACCACAAAAAATCCACAGCTTTTTAAGTTCAACAATTCGGTACTGATAGGGAAAACAGTCGCTAATCAAAACCTAACATTTAATTTAGGGGTCGATTTTACGCTTGCCCTAGGCAACTCTACCTACAAAGACATTGAGTTTTCTGTCGCTTACCCAAGAACATACTCTTTCAACAACCTATTTACCCCCTACCTAGGCATGGACATCAACGGAAATATTGTAAGCGGACTATATTACGATGCAAGTGTAAACCTGTTCCTTTTTCTGAAAGAAAACAAAGGCTTTATGGTCGAACCAAAATTCCAGCTCGCCTGGAAAAAAGAAAAATGGGCAATAAAAGCAGGTACACTTTTAAGTTACGGACAATACCCTTACGGGAGGGATTTTTTAGCCTACCCTGTATTCGATTTTATGTTTTCATTCTAGATAAAAAGCTAAATAAAAACCCCCAATTTTATTCAAATTGGGGGTTGCTTATACTCTAAAATTAAAAAGCTATTGAAACTGCTTTAAAAAACGCAAGTCGTTTTCAAAAAACAAACGTAAATCTTTAATCCCGTATTTTATCATAGCAATTCTTTCGAGTCCCATTCCAAAGGCAAAACCAGTGTACTTTTCACTATCTATCCCGTTGGATTCTAGTACATTAGTATCAACCATGCCACAACCTAGAATTTCGAGCCAGCCAGTATATTTGCATACATTACAACCTTTCCCATCGCAAAGCGAGCAAGAAACATCGACCTCGGCAGAAGGCTCGGTAAAAGGAAAGTAGGAAGGGCGAAGGCGAATTTCTGTTTTATCGCCAAAAAATTCCTTAGCAAAATAAAGCAATGTTTGCTTTAAATCTGCAAAAGATACATTTTCGTCAATATACAAGCCCTCAATTTGGTGGAAAATACAATGGGCACGTGCCGAAATGGCCTCGTTGCGAAATACGCGCCCTGGCGAGATGGTGCGTATTGGTGGCTTTTGGTTATCCATAACCCGAACCTGTACCGACGAAGTGTGGGTACGCAACAATATATCAGGATTTTTTTCGATAAAAAAAGTATCCTGCATATCCCGTGCAGGGTGTTCTGGCGGGAAATTTAATGCTGAAAATACATGCCTATCATCTTCTATTTCAGGCCCTTCTGATATGGTAAATCCTAGCCGAGTAAAAATTTCGCTTATCTCATTCCGAACCGAGGAAATTGGGTGGCGAGAACCTTGCATTTCCGAATTGCCAGGCAAAGATAAATCTAAATTTTCTTGTGGGCTATCTTTTGCCGAAATTTGTTGTTTTAAAAATATAACTTTGTCTTGAACAACATTTTTCAGGGTATTTAGGGCTTGCCCAAATTCCTTTTTTTCTTCGGCAGCTACATTCTTAAATTCTTTAAAAAGTTCGGTAACTTCGCCTCCTTTTTTTGCCATATATTTTAATCGAAACTCTTCCACCTCATCGGCCGCTTCGGTTACATACTCTTCGGCCTCTTTTATTAATTTTTTTATTTTGCTTAACATAAATTCCTGATAATAAAGTGTTTACTTGTTGGATAACTTCTAACTTCCTGATTTATTGATTGCTAGATATGTACAAATTATTTTTAATTTTATTTTTGAATTGTGATTTCCATTTTTATAGCCTTGATAGGTCGGTTGTCTTTCCCCGTTTTACAGTTGGATATGCTGTCCAAAATAGCAAATCCTTCAATAACTTCACCAAAAACAGTATAGTCATTATCCAAAAACGGAATGCCCCCAACGGTATTATAAATTTTTCGGTGGTCGGCAGGAATTGTAAATTTTGCCTCATTTTTATACTCTTTGTCAATCTTTTTTCCGGCCTGTTCTTTTATTATTTTAATTTCTTCCGTTAGGTTGTGCCTACGTAAAGAGTCTATAATTTTCATGGTCGTCATGTTAG
>CAMZKQ010000145.1 GCA_947311265.1 uncultured Chlorobiota bacterium
CTATTAAAAAAAGTAAAATGCGAGGCGAACCCTCCAACGCTATGATTTGCGGGGAGTTCTATAATTCCTGACGTGTCGGTGCCTACTCCTATTTCGACTTCTCCGCAAATCATACCGTTGGAGGGTTCGCCTCGCATTTTACTTTTTTTAATAGGGAAGGCTTTGTTGCCGTCGTATAAAATTGTGCCTACTGTAGCGACGACTACTTTTAGCCCTTGGGCTACGTTGGGTGCACCGCATACAATGGGTAATAATTCGCCTGTCCCAATATCTACTGTTGTTACGCTCAATTTGTCGGCGTTAGGGTGTTGTTGGCAGGTTTTTACTTCGCCAATAACTAAGCCTTTCATGCCGCCTTTTACGGCTTCTGCGATTTCTAAGCCTTCTACTTCTAGCCCTGTGTCTGTAAGTATTTTTGCGATTTCTGCTGGCGACTCGGTAATATCAATATATTGTTTTAAACTGTTGTAGGATATTTTCATTACTCTATTTTTGTATGTTGCGATTTTATCAAAAAATATTTTACAAAGCTAAGAAAAAAAAGTATTAACTCGAATAATTGGGGTGAGAATAGAGGCTTATCTTAAAAAAATATCTTGCAAAATTGGTTTAAGCCCACTAAAGAAAAACTCTACGGCTATTACCATAACAATAAGTCCCATTAATCGCATCAGGATTTTATTGCCTGTATCGCCTAGTACTTTTGATATTTTTGTTGAGCCCCAAAGTACTATAAAGGTAATCAATCGGATTAAAAATATAATGCCTATAAGCAAGGCTTGTGAGGTAAAGTCTTTGGCATCTTCCATAAGTACAATGGCGTTGGTGATTGCCCCGGGGCCACAAATCATTGGTATGGCTAGTGGGGTGATGGAAATATCGTTTACATACTCTTTTACTTCGTTGCCCGACACTTTTGTTTTGCTAAGCCGGGCTTGAAGCATGTCCCAGCCGACCATAAAGAAGATAATCCCGCCTACAATTCGGAAACTATTTACTGAAATCCCAAAAAACTCGAACATTAGTTGCCCTGAAAAGGCAAAGGCAACTAGGGTGAGAAAAGCAACAAGGCTTGCTTTTCGGGCTGTTTTTTTTCGGGCTTGGTCGTCTAGCCCTGCGGTCATTGTCATAAAAACAGGCATTACACCGAAGGGGTTTATTAGCGTAAAAAAAGAGGTAAAGTAAAGTACTCCAAGGGTAATGTATTCATTCATTATAGTTGAGTTGTTTTAAATTTTCGGCAAAAGTATAATTTTTATCTACACTGTGAAACCATTTTTAAAGTTTACTCGTTCTAATTAGCTCGCAGTTTACACTGTTGATAAATATTATGATTTTAGAAAATATTATTTGTATATTTGCAATTCAATTTTTACCCAAAAGATAATGAGTTTAAATAAAATGCTAAATGAAATTCTGAACCAAATTAATGGTTTTGAAAACCTTAATATTGTAGAACAGGAAACTAATGTTGAAATGCAGGAGGAGTTTATCCAGTTTTGGAAGTTAAACAATATCCAACCGCCTGAAAATTTAGAGGCTGAAATCATTAGGTTATTTGATCAGACAGAAAGCATTGATTCTATACGTGGCACGCTCTTCACGCTTTCGGCTTGCGACGACCCCAAAGCCTATAGGGCTATCGAAAAATTCCATAGCACTGCCCATGGCGAAATTGCAGAGTGGTCGGGCTATGCCTTAAATGAAAGCAGAATGAAACTAGAAACCAGTTTTTCTGATGACAACAGGGTGTACCTATCTACAGGGCTGGGGGGGCAAGGTAAAAAATTACGCTATTTTTGTGTGCTTGCAGCTGGCGAAGATATTGTATTATCCGATTTTCATATAGGGATAATCGAAATAGAAGTTCGATTTGCATTCTCTAAAAATAATATAGACTTGGAAGAAATAGATGCTTATGACGACTTTGTTAGCTTCGTCTGCCTAATCCCTATCCCCACAGTAATAGAGCCCATTTTCCAAAAAATTGTGGACGACTGCAATATACTCGGTAATTTTCTTGATAAAGACTATGTAATCTCCAATATAAAAAGGCTTTCGCCAGAGCAGGTGCGAGAAAACATGCTAAGTACCGATGATGAATTTGAAGATAATTTTGATGATTTTGACTATGACGACCCTGATGAATTTGATGATTTTGACAAAAATTAAACCTTCCATTAAATAACTCCCTTGCTTTTAATACAAACAATTTTAAAATACATGAACAAAATAATATTAATTAGTTTCCTTGTTCTAATCCCGAGCTTAATTTTTGCCCAAAAATACACCATAAGTGGCTATGTAGAAGATGCAGAAACAGGCGAAAAAATATTAGGTGCAAATATTTTCGACCTCAACAACCCGGGGCTTGGAACAATTACTAATACCTACGGGTTCTATAGCCTTACCTTGCCCAGCATGGATTTAAAACTCACCTCATCTTTTATTGGCTACACACCAGTTGCAGCAGAGTTTTCCTTAAAAAAAGACACCGTTATCAATTTCGTGCTTTCCTCTGGCTCTGATATTGAAGAGGTGATAGTAAGTGGCAAACGAAAACTAGCAGAAGACCCACAAATGGGGAAAATTGACATTCCCATTGCCACAATAAAAAGCCTACCCATGCTACTTGGCGAAACCGATGTACTAAAAGCAATACAGCTACTACCCGGCGTACAATCTGGCACCGAAGGCACAAGCGGATTCTACGTCCGTGGTGGCGGCCCCGACCAAAATTTAATTTTGCTCGATGGCGTTCCCGTATATAATGTAAACCACCTGTTTGGCTTTTTCTCCGTCTTCAATGCCGATGCCATTAATAGTGTGTCAATTATAAAAGGTGGATTTCCCGCACATTATGGCGGTAGGCTCTCTTCCGTTTTGGATATTAGAATGAAAGAAGGCAACAATAAAAAATTTGGCGGAGCAGTTTCCGTAGGTTTAATCTCCTCAAAAATAACACTCGAAGGCCCTATATTAAGCGAAAACACCTCATTTATAGTTTCTGCCCGAAGAACTTATATAGACGTTTTGGCAACTCCCATAATAAAATTAGTATCCAAACAACAAAACTCAGAAGATGTTACTGCGGGTTACTTTTTTTATGATTTAAATGGCAAAATAAATCATAAAATATCACAAAAAGACCGCCTCTATTTTAGCATATATGCTGGGCGAGATAAAGCCTATACCAAAATAAAAAGCAAACAAAAGGACTACGAATCCAAAATGAATTTCGACCTGCACTGGGGCAACATAACTTCGGCTTTGCGATGGAATCATATCATTAATACCCAACTCTTTGTAAACACAGCACTCACCTATAGTCACTACAAATTCCTTACAGGAATAGGGCAAGAAAGTACCGATTTAATAGACAATAAAACCACCTCATTCGATTTAGAATATTTTTCAGGTATTGATGATTATTCATTAAAAGCAGATTTTGATTATCGCCCATCGCCCAAGCAAACCATTAAGTTCGGTGTCGATGCAATAGGACACATATTCAACCCCGGTATAAATGCACTAAAAATAGCCGACCAAGCCACCAAAGTAGATACCACCTACGGTGATGGGCGAATTTACACCGGCGAATACGCCACTTATATTGAAGACGAATTTCGCATAGGTTCTAATTTTAAAGCCAATGCAGGCTTACGACTCTCCGCTTTTGCAGTAGATAAAACCGCCTATTTTGCCCCCGAACCACGACTCTCTGCCCGCTACCTTATCAATAGTCGCTGGTCGGTAAAAGCCGCCTACTCTATGATGACACAGTACTTGCACCTAC
>CAMZKQ010000146.1 GCA_947311265.1 uncultured Chlorobiota bacterium
CTAAGTTGTACGAGCCGTCTATTGGGTTTGGTACTGCATCGCCAAGTTCTTCTCCTGTAAGTAGGTCGTAGTATTTAATTGTAACATCTTCAACGGGTTGCCCTGTTTCGGTGTTTGTTATTTTACCAGATACTAATGCTACTGATTTTGGTTTTAGTTCTTTTGGTACTTTTATTCTAAATATGTCTGCCATTCCTTTTGAATTTTCCCATGTAGAAAAATAGGCGTATTCGCCTGATGCTGGAAGAGTGAAGTAAGCATCAAATTTAGGGGAGTTTATTTTTGGTCCTAAGTTTTGAGGTTTGCTCCATCGTGTCCAAGAGGCATCTAATCTTTTACTGACAAAAAGGTCGGTCATTCCGTAGCCTGGTCGTCCGTCGGTAGAAAAGAATAGTGTTTCGCCATCGGCGGCTAAGTAGGGGGAGATTTCTTTTCCGGCGGAGTTGATGCTACTGCCTAGGTTTGTAGGGGCAGACCATTTTCCATCAAATGCTTTGAAGCATACGTATAAATCTTTGCTGCCTTGTGAGTCGTCCATTTCTACGGCAAGAATAAGGATTCTGTTATTGGCGCTTAATGAAAATTCGGCATATTTGCTTTTGTTTTTGTAGTTGGGTATTACTACTTCTTGGGGCATTCCCCAGCCTGATTTTGTTCTGCTTACTAGTGAGATGCCTTCGCCGGCATCTACTATTTTCCCGCCTTCTTTTTTGTATTTTCGGGCAACGAGGAGTGTGTTGTTGTCTGGGCTTACAGAAATAACGAAGTTATTTTTGTTGTTATTTAATGGTTTACCTATATTTTTACGTGCTGCCCAACTGCCTCCGTTGTTGGTCGAGTAGTAGATATTTCCGCCTGCTATGGTTTGTTTGTTTTCTCTAACAAAAAAGTAGAGGGTTTTTCCATCTGCACTAATCCGTGGGATATAGTCGGAATATTCAGAGTTAATGTTATCGCCTAGGTTTTCTGGCTTAATGTCTGCATTCTCTAGCCCGGGGATAATGTTAATTTCTTGTGCATTTAGAGTTCCTACAAAGAAAAGTAAAAAGCAAAGGCTTGTTACTGTTAATACTAATTTTTTCATAATCTTGATTTTAATGTTATTATTAATAAAGTGCAAGAATAGTAATATTTTAATAAAGAGAGGTTTTTATTTTTATTCTTTTTAACATATTTTAAGTTTTTCTTATGCCTTAACTTTCTTGCTCCGCTACATTTAGGGTGATTTGGAAAGTTGTGCCTTTGCCTAATTCGCTTTGTACTTTTATTATAGCATTATGCTCGTCAATAATTTTTTTCACATAATTAAGCCCTAATCCAAAGCCTTTTACGTCGTGTACATTTCCTTTTGGCACACGGAAGAATTTTTCAAATACCTTTTTTTGGTGTTCTTTTGATATGCCAATCCCGTTATCGGAAATTTTTATAATTATGCCTTTTTGGGTATTTACGGTTTCTATTCTTATTTGGGGTTCGTCTTTGCTGTATTTTATTGCGTTATCTATAAGGTTGTAAATCACGTTTGTAAAGTGCATTTCATCAACATTTACTGTTGGGTTTTTGGCGTTAAGGAAGTCTTCGATTGTGCCGCCTTTGCTTTTCACTTTTAATTTTGTATTTAAAACTGCGGCATGGATAAGCTCGTGAACATCTACCGGAACAAATTTTAATTTAATACCGCCTTTTTCAAAGATTGAAGTTTGTAATACTTTTTCTACCTGAAAGCCAAGGCGTTTACTTTCGTCGTCAATAATCCGAGAGATGCTTGTAAGTCGCTCGGGGCTAATGCTTATAGTGGTGTCTTTTAGCATTTGTGCGGCTAATGATATGGTTGAAATTGGTGTTTTTAATTCGTGGGTCATATTATTAATGAAGTCGTTTTTTATTTCGGAGAGTTTCCGTTGCTTAAAAACAATATACACTGTAAATGAAAATGTTAGGCTAATTATTAAGGTTAAAATCACGGAAGTGAAAGCCATTTTTGGGATAAGGCTATGTGAGCCTATGATGTCTTTTTCGAAATACACAACTAAAAAATTGGGGGAGGAGAGTACGTCGTTGGGGAAGAGTTGAATTTCGTATACTTTTTCAACTGCATTTATATCAAAGCCTGGCGATTGAATGCTAATTTCTTGTTTTTCGTTCCGCACTGCAAATTTATATGGTTTATTTACATCGTTTTTACGGAAAACTTTATCAATTTGCTCTTTGAGTATTTTGGGCGAAAGTCGGTCTTCTATTTTGACTTCTTTTCGGATTAGTTTATTTAAAATTTTCTCTACAAATACTGTTTTTTTGCTAATTTTGTCGGCTAAAAAATCTTTCATTTCCGAGCGAGAATATTTGGTTACTGCCGAATCCGGATTTTCTTCGATTTTCCACAACTCTTCTTTTCCATCAACAATAAAAACGCCTTCGTTTTTTTTCTTTTCTGGGCGATAATAGAGGTCTTGAAAAAAATCGTCTCTAGTGCGTAGTGTGGTGCTATCGCTGGTAAGTGATACTGTTTCGTTGGTAATTTCCATAACGGTTTCCCGCTTTTCAATTTCAGCAATAATTAAAAATAAGGATTTATTTACTGCATTTACGAATTCTTTTTCTTGCACAATTAGTGCATTATTTATCCATTGAGTCTGTACTACAATGAGCCAAATCATGGTGGCAGTCATTATTGCAGTAAGTAGCCAGATGTATTTTTTGCTCATGTTCTAGTCGTTATCGTCATCACTACCAAAAGCATCGGCATCTATACCATAATCGTCTTTTAGAACTTTAAACTCTGTACGTCTATTTAGCTGGTTAGCAGTTGCTTGCTGGTCTTCTGTCAAGGATTTTATAAATTCCTCGGTGAGGACATCTCCGGCTTTTAGAAAGTTATACTTTCGTGCTGATTTGGCAGTAATTACTTTTGGGGCTGTTTCCCCATAGCCTTTTGGGGTTAATCTTTCAGACTTTATACCTTTGGATATCAAGTAATTAACAACCGACTCTGCCCTTAGTTGTGATAGGCTTTGGTTAGATGCGTCTGAGCCAATATAATCTGTGTTTGCAGAAAGCTCTATTGTAATATTTTTATTTTGCACCATTGTTCTTACCAATTTATTTAAAGAAACTTTTGACTCCTCACGCAGGTCTGCTTTTCCTGTGGCATATTCAATATTTGGTAGTTCGATAGAAAATTCTGTAGAAATTATTTCTAAAACCACTTCTATCGTCTTGCTTTCTTTAAGTCCTTTTGTAGATTCTTCAACGAGTGCTTGTAAATATTTCTTTTTGGAGGCCGATACTGAATAATCTACCCTTGGGTTTAATTTAAACCGAAAAGTACCGTTGGAGGCCGATTTTATTTCAGTTTGCGAACCGTCGTCTTTGCCCAGAAGTTTTACTGTTGCTCCTGCTACTGGCTCTCCTGTACGCGCATTTTTCACAATGCCTTTCATGGTAAATGTTAATTCTGGGAGGGTGAAGGCAAATAGGTTGTCGTATTTATTTCGGGCAGATGTAAAAAGGCCTTTCTTTTTGTCTTTGTACCAGACCATACCAAAATCATCTCTTGATGAGTTGATTGGGTACTTCATGTTTTCGACCAGCCAAGATGCACCTTTTGGTTTTGCCCTAAAAATATCCAAACCGCCCATTCCCATATGCCCATTGGAGGCAAAATAGAGTTCGCCATTCTGACGAATAAATGGGAATAATTCATCGCCTTTTGTATTTATTTTAGCTCCTGCATTTACAGGTATGCTCCACTTCCCTGTTGCCGATTTCCGCTTGGATACCCAAATATCACGTCCGCCTTTGTGTCCTCTTTTTTTCATATCGCTAACGAAGTACATTGTTCTCTCGTCTTCGGATACTGCTGGGTGTCCGATAGATTCGGTGGTATCCACCGAAAGCTCTACGCGCTTTGCTTGACTCCATTTTCCGGCTACTTTTGTTGCTCTGTAGATTTTGCAGCCTGCATTGTCTTTTTCTTGCTTGCACCTTGTAAAATAAATAATTTTCCCATCTCCAATTACGCATGATGCACCTTCATCTTGTGCCGAATTTACGCCGCCTTCAATTGGGATAGGCTGGCTCCATTTTCCTTTTCGGTCTTTTTTCGTTACAAATATATCTGCAAAATTTTCGCCTGTGATGGTGTTTTTTCGTCTTCCATTTGCCCCGGGGCGAGTAGATGTAAAGTATATTTCGGTTAGATTTTCGCCATAACTTGGGCTAAAATCACTTTTTCGTGCATTTATTGTTTTTAATTCTGTAATATTATGAAAGGTGGGTTTGTCTATCCAGCTTTGGATTTCGTTGCAGGCTTTTATCCCGTTTGCCCCTCGTTCGTCACCTGGTACTAGGCTTTTGTATTTTGTGTATTGTTGGAGGGCTTTTTCGTAGTCGGCAATTGTTTTTAGTGCATCGGCATAATAGAGTACGGCAAGTGGTTCTTTATATTTGTACGAAATTGCTTTTCGATACCACTTTTTAGCTTTCTTGGGTTTATTCATCTCTCGGCTACATTCACCTAGTTTATAAGCGACTACGCCTTTTTCTTTTTTAGCTTTTATTTTTGTCATTGCCTTTTCATACAGTTGGTAGGCTGCAAAATACTCTCCCGACTCGTAAGCAGCATCTGCTTTTTTTAAAGTGCGTTTTTGTGCATTTACTGATACTGTTGCTATAAAGAAAACAAGTGCAAGAGCTATAATTCTCTGTAATTTCATAAAGTTGGTATTTTGGGGTTATTTGTTTTTCTATTTTACGAGTTCTTTAAAACCGAAGAAACTTCCTTTTCCGAAAGCTTTGTTATTTTTGAAATTTCTGCAACTGTTTTTCCTTCTTTATAAAACAGAATTGTTACTTCTAGCACTTTAGCCGCCCGTTTTTTTTCTTGCTCAATGCCTTGCTCAATGCCTTGCTCAATGCCTTGCTCAATGCCTTTTGCAATCCCAGCTTTCATGCCTTCGCCAAGTGCGTCCTTTCTTATTCCATCACTGTATCGTTGTATTTCTTCTCGTGCAACTGCAAAGTCTTCGATGTATTCTATATCTGCATCTGAAAGCTTGGTATTTAAGAGCCTATTCATTAGTTTTGAAAAGATAGCATCTTTTTTATACTCATCGAAATCAGCTTTTTCATTTAATCTATTCAAGGTTTTTTCGGCAAGCGTAAACCAAGAAGAGTATTTGGCAAATTTTTTATTGCTTACGATATTTTTTTGAAATACAAAAATCAATTTATTTTTCTGTAAAAATTGCAAGCCTTTATTGTCATTATTTAAGGTTGCTAAAATCTGCTTTACATTCTCTACAACTTTTTCATTTTGCCAAAGTTTAGCCTCTTCAAAAAAGTGTTTTGCGGTTTCAGGTAACATTGTATAGCTTACAAAATCATCATTAAAGCCCAAGGTATCTGTAACCATCCATATAATTGTAATAACGGGTAATACCTCTCGGTAGTCTTTTACTTTCTGTATTTTCCCATTCGCTTTTAAGAACCGTTTTGTAGGTAAATCTGCCAATTGCAGTGCAGTACTTAAGCTGTGGTAGGTATAGAAACGGTAAACGACATCTGCTTTGTACCATTGCTGCATATCAATAATTACATACGCCCCTTCTATTTTACACCTAAAATCAAACTCTACTGCTCTTGCTGCATCAGTTATTTTGTGCTTAATTGGCATTGATGTAATCTCCTGTATCTCAACATCTAAAAAGTCCTCAAGAAATCGCTTGGCGATTGTTAAGTCTGAAAATACTTTTTTAAAGTACCTATCGTAATTTAAAGGTGCTAGATACATGATTACTTTTTCTGGGCAAAATGTTACAATATGAAATGCAAATATACATATAAACTTTAAAATTCAAACCCATTTTTTTATTTCATTAAAGACCAGTTAAAGAAATCTAGTTTTTAAACTAAAAAAAACAAGAGAAGGTTGGCTTATTGAGTAGTTCGTAAATAGTAAGTTTAACCAAGAGTGCTCGCACCTTAGTACAGCTAATTGCCTAGATTTAATGCTCTACTTTTGATTTAATTTAGTAGAGTGGGCAGTAAAATATATTTTTTTAAATCTAAATTAGAATTTTATATCTGCATTCAAATTTATACTTTTACAAAATTAAACCCAATAAAGTAACGATTGCGGATAAAACAATTTTCGCTCTTGTTATTGATTCCCCAACTTAAATTTAAAAAATGAGATATATAATTACAGGCGCAAACTTATCTGTTGAAGATGTTGTAAGCATTTCCCGCAAAGGGCAAAAAGTAGAACTCTGCCCAGAGGCACTAAAAAGGATAATAACCTGCCGGGCAATGATTGAAAAAAAATAGAGGCACATGAAATCATGTACGGTGTAAATACTGGTATCGGCGAATTTTCTGAAGTGGTGCTTAACGACGAGCAAGTAAAAGAATTTCAGAAATACTTAGTGTATAACCATGCCGCCGGAATTGGCGACCCAGCCCCAGAAGAATATGTCCGTGCAGCAATGCTTGGGCGGATAAACGTACACGCCCATGGCAACTCTGGTATTCGCCCAGAAATAACACAAACCCTTGTGGCAATGCTCAATAAAGGCGTTACGCCTTTTGTTTGCCAAAAAGGCTCGGTAGGTGCATCAGGGGATTTAGCACCAATGTCGCAGATTGCCCTCTTGATGCTCGGCGAAGGCGAAGCCTTCTATAAAGGCGAACTGCTAGCTGGAAAAGTGGCATTAGAGCGTGCAGGAATAGCTATCCCGGGCTTGCAAGCCAGAGATGGCTTAGGCACAATTAATGGGTCGAATTTCCTTACAGGCATGAGTGCAATTTTCCTTTACGATGCCAATAATTGGCTAAAACAAGCCGAAATAGCCGCCGCCATGTCTATGGAAGCACTAAAAGCCAACATGAAATCGTACAGCGTTCGTTTACACGAAGTTAGAGGTTTTGCAGGTGCAGTACGTTCGGCCAAAGCAATAGGGAAACTTATAGCTGGTGGAGATTTGGTGCAAGAAAAAGTAAAACACAAAGTACAAGATGCTTACTCACTCCGCTCTACCCCACAGGTCATTGGCTCGGCACACGACGCATTGGCTTTCGCCAAATCGCAAGTTGAAATTGAGCTTAATGGCGTGGGCGACAACCCCATTTTCTTCCCCGATGAAGATTTACAGCTCTCAGGAGCAAATTTTCAAGGCTCGCCAGTTTCCGTACCAATGGATATGGCAGGAACGGTGGTAACTATGATTTCAATCTTATCCGAAAGGCGACTCAATAGGCTAAACAACCCAGCACTAAGCGAAGGCTTGCCTGCATTTCTAACAAAAGGAGCAGGTATGTTTTCGGGCATGATGCTAAGCCAATATACTGCTGATATGCAGATAGTTGAACAAAGAATACTGTCTGCCCCTGCGAGCATACAGTCCATTCCAGCAGCTGCTGACCAAGAGGATTTTGTGTCTATGGGCATGAATACGGCCATTAAAAATTTCCAAATTCTGGATAACGCCTATGGCGTTTTGGGCATAGAGTTTATGGCCGCCGCACAAGCCCTTGATTTTCGAGAGTACGCCTTTGGAAAAGGCGTAAATAAAGCCAGAGAGACTATCCGCAAATATGTTGATTTCTTGGATATTGACCGCCCGCTCTACAAAGATCACACAGTAATGCAAACGCTTGTGAAGTCCTGCGAAATATTAGAAGCCGTTGAAGCGGAGGTAGGGAGTTTGGAGTAAAAATTGATTTGTAATCGCTACTCAAAATCGGGATAAAGTAAGTAGGATTTCCGCATTTTTTTATATGCTGAAAGTGGCTTTGCCCAACTGGCTTTAATTTCAGATTCAGATGTTCCTGAAATAATTTGTGCTTGCAATTCGCTATTTCCTGCCAAAGCGTTAAACCAACTTGCGTTGGATATTAGGTCTTTTTTTTGGGGAAATTTTGATGCAAAATCAATTATGTATTTTAATGTAAATTTAATTGAGTCGGGGTTTGAGTTTTGTAAATCTATACCGTAGCACCTTTTTCCTTCTTGTATAGGATTGGTTTGCATGCCTTTAATATCTTTTGGAACAAAAGAAAAGTCGCCGAAATTTTTATCGGGATAGCCCACCACCTGAAAGGGGGATAATGTGCCTCGCCCGATGCTTACTTTTGTGGCCTCGAAAAAGCAAAGTGAAGGGTAGAGCCGAATGGCCACCATGTTGGGCAAATTTGGCGATGGTTTTACGGGCAAATTATAGTGCATAGAGTGCGTATAATTTTTAACAGGGATTACTGTAAGTAGGCATTTTTTATTGGCTTTTAGCCAATTTTCGCCATTTATCATTCGGGCAAGCTCGCCCACGGTAAGCCCATGTACTATTGGGATAGGGTGCATACCTACAAAGGATTTATATTTTTCCTCTCGGATTGCCCCGTCAATATAATCGCCTAGTGGGTTGGGGCGGTCTAAAACTAGGAACTCTTTTTGTGCTTCTGCACAGGCCTCCATCATGTAGTGCATACTGCTTATGTAGGTAAAAAAACGAACGCCAACATCTTGAATATCAAACACTACAACATCAATACCTTTTAGTTGCTCTTGTTTTGGCTTACGGTTTTTTCCGTACATGGCAATAATGGGTGTGCCTGTTTTTTTATCAATATTAGAGGCGAAATGCTTTCCCCTGTCCTGATTGCCTCGAAAGCCATGCTCGGGGGCAAATACTTTTACGACTTCAATGTTGTTTTCTAAGAGAAAATCAAGGAGGTGTTTTCCGCCAGCCTGTGCGGAATGATTGACTAAAAGTGCCACTTTTTTAGTGCTTAAAAGATGTAGGTATTTATCAGGGCGATTAGCTGCACAGATAATTTTTTTTGGTGTAGTTGTATCTTTAAGTGTCGTAACTTTTGCTACAGTCTTAATTTTAGCTGTTTGATTTTTTGCTTTTGAACTACCGCTTTGGCAGGAAAAAGAAAGGCTTAAAATGCAACAAAAAAAGGCAAGGTATTTAGACATCTAATTTTAGTAAGTGGATAGGATTTTCTTAAATGCGATGTTTGGCTGGGTATTATCAGATTCGATGCAATATTCTGGTTTTAAACCATTTACAAAATACATATCAATATCACCTTTGTTTTTTGCAGGGATTTTACCTCGGTAAGTACAGTCGAAATATTCTTTAATATGTTCGTAGGTTTCGCCAGAGATATTTACTTTTTCAATTTCTCCGGAGCTTTCCATACGGCTTGCTGTATTAACGGCATCGCCCCAAATATCATAGGTAAATTTTTTCTTGCCGATAACTCCTGCAATTACTCGCCCTGTATGTATGCCCAAGCGAAGTGGCCATGGGGCTTGCTGTGCCTGTACACGTAGTTTGTTGTACCCATTTGTAAATTTCTGAATTTCGAGGGCGGCTAAAACAGTGTCAATGGGGTTACTTTTATTGCGAAGAGGCAAGCCGCCAACGCACATATAGGCATCGCCGATTGTTTTTATTTTTTCAATAAAGTGTTTCTCGGTAATTTCATCAAACTTCTCGAAGAAAATACTAAGTTCTTTAATTATTTCCTCTGGTGCTAATTTTGTTGATATTGATGTAAACCCCTTAAAATCAGTAAATAGTATGCTTACCATTCGGTATTTTTTGGCATCTGCCTTGCCTTTGAATTTTAACTGCTCGGCAATCTCGAAAGGGAAAATATTATTTAATAAATCATCGGTTCTTTTTACTGCATTTTGTAATTCAACTTTTTGGGTTTCTAGCTCGTCGGTTTGGCGTGCCATTTCTTTTAGCAATTTGTAAAGCGATAAAATGGACTTTACCCGCATTGACAGTTCTGTATCTCTGATTGGTTTTTTTATAAAATCGGCGGCTCCTTCATCAAATGCTTTTTCAATATTGTCTTTTTCGGTAAGAATTATAACCGGAATATCAATTGTATTTATGTTGTTTTTTAACTGTCTTAATATTTCAAAACCTTGCCCGTTTTCAATCTCAATATCTAAGATAAAAACATCTGGGACTTCTTTTTCTGCAAGCTCTATAGCTTGTTCTGTAGTGTGGGCAAAAATTACAGTATATTGCTGCAACATGGCATTAAATACAGATTGGATCTGATGCATTACGACTTGGTCGTCGTCGGCAACAAGTATTTTGTATGTTTCAATTAATTGCATATATTTTTACCAGGTAGGGATTTGTAAAGATAGCTTTTATCTTTAAATTTAAAATAAAAACGAAGCCTTTTTTCGTTCATTAGGGTAAAAAGATGGTAAATAATTAAACAAATTTGATTTTTTTAATACTTTGCAATATTATTTAAGAATAATTTTTGAACAATGAAAAAAATAGTCATTGGTATAGATATTGGAGGAACGAATACAGCTTTTGGCTTGGTCGAAAAGCATGGAGAGGTGGTGGCTAAAAGTTCAATTCCAACGCAAGGATATTCTGGTGCAGAGGAGTTTACAAGAGTGCTTTGCAAGGCAATAAAGCAACTAATTTTAAGGTGTACTGAAAAGTATAAACTTGTAGGGGCAGGTGTTGGTGCTCCGAATGGGAATTTTTTAACTGGCACTATTGATTTTGCACCCAACCTAAAATGGGGCAATATTGTACCGCTTGCCAAGATGATAAAAAACGAGCTGAGAGTTCCTGTAAAACTCACTAACGATGCAAATGCAGGTGCATTAGGCGAATTGCTTTTTGGTGGGGCAGAAAATAAAAAAGATTTTATTTTTATAACCTTAGGTACAGGTCTGGGTAGCGGTATTGTATCGGGTGGGAAGATTATTTATGGGCATGATGGTTTTGCAGGCGAAATGGGGCATGTTATTGTGAAAAAAAACGGGCGAAAATGTGGCTGTGGGCGGAAAGGTTGTTTGGAAACTTATGTCTCGGCAACTGGGATAATCCGCACAGCAAAGCAGTTATTGAAGCACGATAAAAACAGTAGCTTACATCAAATAAAGCATAATGAAATAAATGGTTTGGAAATTTATAAAGCTGCAAAAAACAATGATAAAGTGGCTATTGAGTCCTTTGATTTTACGGCAAAAATACTTGGTAAAGCAATAGCTAATGCGGCGGCATATCTTAGCCCAGAAGCTGTATTCTTATTTGGTGGGCTGGCCAATGCACACGAACTTTTGCTAAAACCTGTAAAAAAATATATGGAGGAAAACCTAATGCCTATTTACAAAAATAAAATTGAAATAGTACAGTCTGAACTAAAAGAAGGAGAGGCGGCAATTGCAGGAGCAGGGGCGTTAATTTATAAATATTTAGCAACACAATCAAGCACTAAAAATTGAACTGAAGTGGGCATTTCTACCACTGCAATAGTGGCAAAATTCACCCAAAAAAATAAATATTATGGCTGAAAATAACATCAAAATTTTTATCTTGGATACCAATGTTATCCTGCACGACTTTAAAAGTATTTTTCATTTTGAAGAGAATGATATTGTAATACCAATAACGGTGCTAGAGGAGTTAGACAGGTTTAAAAAAGGCAACGATTTAGTTAATTTCCATGCCCGAGAGTTTATGCGAGATTTGGATAAATTATCAGGCGAAAGCCTTTTTGCTGGCGGGGTAAGGCTAGGAGAAGACAGGGGCTTACTATTTATCGAAACAGGCAAGCCATTTACAGCGGCTATGGAAGAGTCGTTTAGCGAAAAAACGGCAGACCATCGCATCTTAGCAGTTGCGGTGTACTATAAAAACAAATATCCCGAAAGGAAAACCGTGCTTGTAACGCAGGATATTAATTTGAGAATGAAGGCTAAATCGCTAGGAATGGCTGCCGAAGATTACCAAACTAATAAAATAACAAACATAAAATCAATAACCAAAGGCACTAGCACCTTTACAGGTATTAATGATCAATTAATATCGAAACTATACAAAAGCACCGAAGGGGTGGATTATAGCAACTTTAACCTAGAGCCAGCACCACAGCCCAACGACTACTTTGTTTTGAAGGGCAGTAACTCGAGTGCATTGGCTACTTTTTGCAAAGCAACACAAACAGTACGGAAGGTTAATAAAACAAAAGCTTATGGCATAAAACCCAGAAATTCAGAGCAAACCTTTGCCCTTGATGCCCTACTAAACCCTGATGTTAAACTCGTTTCCATAACAGGAAAAGCAGGAACAGGAAAAACACTTTTGGCATTAGCAGCAGCTTTGCAACAAAGAAAAAGTTTTGAACAGGTACTTTTGGCACGCCCTTTGGTTGCACTATCTAATAGCGACTTAGGTTTTTTGCCTGGCGACCAAAAAGCAAAAATAAGCCCTTATATGCAGCCATTGTTCGATAATCTAAATGTAATTAAACAACAATTTGGGCGACAAAGCAAGAGTACGGCAAGGATAGAAGACATGTTAAAAACCGAACAATTATTAATAACACCTTTGGCTTATATCCGAGGCAGGAGTTTATCCAAGGTGTTTTTTATTATTGATGAAGCACAAAATTTAACACCACACGAAGTAAAAACAATAATAACCAGAGCTGGCGAAGGCACTAAAATAGTCTTTACTGGCGATATAAATCAAATTGACTCTCCGTATTTAGATAAAAAATCTAACGGACTTAGTTATCTAACCAACAAAATGCAAGGGCAAAATATATTTGCACATGTAAACCTATCGAAAGGCGAACGCAGTTTCCTTTCCGATTTGGCAAGCGACTTATTAAAAAGTAAATAATATTATGGAAAATTACACTATCACAGACTCCGAAGAAGGACACTTTACAACTCCACGCATACATTTTGATGCGGAAACAGGAGTTTGCGAAATTGCAGGCGAAGCCTACATGGAAGATGCAATGACCTTCTTTATGCCCTCTTTCGATTGGCTAAAAAAGTTTAGCAAAGAACAAAAAGACAAACCGCTAGACATGACAATCAAACTGACCTATTTTAATACTAGTGCATCAAAAGCTCTATACGAGATAGTATGTATCCTTAAAGATTTTATTGATATTGGAGGGAACGTAAAAGTACAATGGCATTTCGACGAAAATGAACCCGAAGCATTAGAGGACATTGAAGATATTATGATTGAAACTGATGTTGAAATTAAGATGATACCAGTTTAGACCTTGCGTGCAAAATAAATACAACTAAAACTAAACGCCTATGAGTTTAGTTGGGTAAGTATGCCCATAATATTATGTGTCAATAAACTTTTAAAGAATGTGAGTATATCCAGTATCATATTTATTATCAGCTACTTGCATACACTCAACTAAATACAGCCTGTTAAAAAAACACAAAATGAAATCATACAGAAAAGAGCTTTGGTTTGATATAAAAAAGCGGCGTGAGTTTATAAACATCACAGCAGAAATTCGTAACTGCCTTAGCGAAAGTGGTATAAAGGAAGGCTTTGTACTTGTAAATGCAATGCACATTACAGCAAGTGTATTTATAAACGATGATGAATCAGGCTTACACCATGACTTTGAAATATGGCTAGAAGGTCTTGCCCCCGAAAAACCATATTCTCGTTATCAACATAATTCCTACGAAGACAATGGAGATGCCCACCTAAAGCGAACAATAATGGGCAGAGAAGTTGTTGTTGCAATTACCAAAGGCAAGCTAGATTTTGGCCCTTGGGAGCAAATTTTTTATGGCGAATTTGATGGAAAACGAAAAAAAAGAATACTGGTTAAGATTATCGGAGAATAAAACTCTTACATTATTATAAGGTGCTTATGAAAAAATATATAATCATATTCTTTTTACTATGCCTTGACAGTAGCCTATTTTCGCAAGCCCCAAAAATAAAATTTGAACACATTTCGCTTGAACAGGGGCTTTCCCAAACCTCCATTTTAGATATTGTACAAGACGAAAAAGGCTTCCTTTGGTTCGCCACACTAGACGGGCTGAACAAATTCGACGGTTATAAAATGACCGTTTACTCCAATAACCCAGACGACACTACTGCCCTATCCGACAATGTTCTAAATTCCCTACTAGTTAATCGTTTTAAAGGCGAAGAAACATTTTGGGTAGGCACTGCTGGGCAAGGCCTCTGTAAGTACAATAAAATCCATGATAATTTTACCACCTTCGCGCACCAGCGAGAAAATGAAAACTCACTCTCGTCCAATAAAATTACAGGGCTGCTAGGAAAAGGAGCATCAATTTGGGTAGGCACACAGGCAGGGCTAAATAAATTTGATGTGGAAACACAAACCGTAAAACGGTTTATCTTTAACAAAACAGGTGTAGAAAAAGACGATATTAATTATATCACAGGAATTTCAGGCGATAAGTTTGGAAATATCTGGGTGGGCACAAATGCAGGGCTAGTAAAAATTGAAAAATCAGGAAAGATTAACTATCTCGAAAATATTGCAAATCTTGGTAACCAAAAAATATCGGCAGTGTATGCCGAAAAAGCCGATAAAATTTGGCTAGCCACCTCAAAGGGACTTTTCTTTCTGGATACAAAATCTAGGCAACTAAAAAAAAC
>CAMZKQ010000147.1 GCA_947311265.1 uncultured Chlorobiota bacterium
ATAGTTAGATTGGTAAAAACATCAAATAAAACATCAAAAATTATAGAAGCAATTGCTATTATAAAACATAGAGCTAAGTGTATCCGAAAAGTAATCTTATCGAGTACTGCTGGTGCTGATGGTGATTTAAAGGCTTTTCTGAGCAATGAATTTTTATGTATTTTATATTTTGATAATACCGCGAAATTACCTTTCGATAATTTATACAAAACACCTGAAACTATTGGTGTTGATAGGTTAGCTGCAGTGGCTGGTGCAAATAAATTATTTCCGAATATGGACGTTTTAATTTTTGATGCCGGTACTGCTTTAACGATTGATTTTATTTCCAAAGGGAAATATTTTGGTGGCAATATTTCCCCGGGTTTACAAATGAGATACAATGCACTGCATTATTTCACAAAAAAATTACCACAATTAAAAATAAATCCAACATTAGACTTACTTTCTGGTAGAAACTCCGAAGAGGCAATTTCGGCAGGGGTACAAAATGGAATTTGCTTCGAGATAGATACTTACTATCAAAAGTACAAAAGTACACACCCCAATTTAATCGCTATTATTACAGGTGGCGATGCCAATTTCTTTATGGGGAGAATAGATACTAGAGTAAAAAAACAGGAAAACCTAGTTCTTTTGGGGCTTAATGAAATTTTAGGTTGGGCTTAAGTTGTTTTTTTAGCCCTAGGTTTTCGTGTTACTTTTTTCTTTATAATATTTCTTACAAAGTTTAATTTTTGTTTATTTTTAGGGATTTCTCTTACCTCCATTTCAAATTTATTTAAAGATTTTATGAGTAAGGATAGCTTTTGGAAACCATAATTTCGAGGGTCAAAATTAGGCTGCTTTTTCTGGATTAAATTCCCAAGGTCGCCTAAATATGCCCAGCCATCTTCGTCGGAAAGGTCTGCAATAGAAGTTTTTATAAGGTTTATTTCTTTAGCTGCAATTTTATCAACTGCTGGTTTTGTGGCTTGCTTTTCTGCCCCTGACTCTTTCTTATTGGTCTGATTTTTAAGTATTTCTATATAAATAAACTTGTCGCAAGCCGCAATAAATGGGGTAGGGGTTTTCTTTTCGCCTATGCCGATAACCTGCATTGCAGCTTCTCGCAAGCGAGTGGCAAGGCGTGTGAAATCGCTATCGCTAGAAACCAAGCAAAAGCCAGTAACTTTGCCAGAATATAAAATGTCCATGGCATCAATAATCATTGCCGAATCGGTCGCATTTTTGCCCGTTGTGTAGGCATACTGCTGTATTGGTGTAATTGCATTCTCTAGCAAAACGGCCTTCCAGCCCGAAAGGTTGGGGCGTGTCCAGTCGCCATAAATGCGCTTAATTGTTGGGTTACCGTACTTTGTTATTTCCTCCATCATCTCTCGCACTTGTGCCGATGGGATATTATCACCATCAATAAGAACGGCTATGTTTATGTTTTTCATTTTTAGATGTTATTTTAAGTGTAGTACAAAGTTCGATTTTTTGCAAAATGATTTGCAGACCAACTTTTAAACTCAATGGCAAATATAATGATTATTTTCTGTTTGTCATAAAATAGGAAGTGTTAGAATTAGATTACCCTTTTTTCAATAAAAAAAAGAAGCTCGTTTAGTTCCAATTATTTTAATACTTTTGTAGCGAATAAAAAACAAATGAGTTTTTTTGAGATTAATAAAAAGATGAATTTTGCCAGATTGCTTATAAAGAGTATTCTTCTTTTTGCTATACTACTGGTAGCAGAGCGTAGCTTTGCCCAAACGCCCGACGAGCTTAACTACGATACAAGCGAAGTTCAAGTACGAATGTCCGACAAAATTGAGGACTATAAAAACGACTCTGATTTTGATTATAACGAAACCGTAAAGCCGCCAGTTTCGCTTTGGGAAAAATTTTGGCGTTGGGTGGAGCGAGTGCTTCGCACTGTTTTTAGCGATGAAGGAGCTGCACCTTATATCTTATATACTGTAATTTTCCTGATACTACTAGCAGTTGCGGTAAAATTATTGGGGCTAGATTATCAAACCGTTTTCCTGCGTAGTAGGAAATTAAAATCGGCAGTAGATTTTGAAACTTACCACGAGGATATTCATGGTATGAATTTGGATAAGCTGATTTTGAAGGCAAAAGCAAATGGGGAGTACCAGTTGGCAGTTCGTTATTTGTACCTAAAATTATTAAAACGCCTTTCTGAAAAAGAGTTAATTGTTTGGGAAATTGATAAAACAAATTTAGATTATCGCAAAGAAATTGCAAGTACGAATTACGGCAAACCATTTCGCCGATTAACATTCTTGTACGAATATATTTGGTATGGCGATTTTGAAATAGAGAAAGCTAAATTCCAGTCCACAGAAACTAATTTTACCGAACTGTTTCAAAAATTAAAATAAAATGGACTGATTTTGTTAGGGGCTTTTATTCCACTACAATAATATTTTCTTGCTCAATTAAATCCTCTCCTTTGTATCGCATAAGAAGTTGCACTACGGCAGCAACATCTTTTTCGCAATAGCGAACAATGCGTTCCAAATTATTTTCTTGCCAATAGGTTTGCCCCACTTGGCTACCGTCAATATCATCTTTTGGGGTAGGGATATTGAAAATCTGCGTAAGCAAATTTAAAGATGTGTAGTGTTTGTAATCGCCAAAACGCCAAAGTTCCATGGTGTCTAAGTGCCGAATTTCCCATGGTTTTTTACCAGCAATATTTAATATTTTTGGTAAGCTAATGCCATTTATAAGCATTCGTCGGGCAATATAGGGGTAGTCAAATTCTTTTCCGTTGTGAGCACAAAGGTAGTGGTTTTGCTTGTTGTAGGATTTTGTAAGTAATTTTCGGAATGCTAATAAGAGTGTTTTTTCATTGCTGGCAGCAAAAGATTTTATGCGTAAAATGCGCTTATCGTTTTCTTTTACAATAAAGCCAGCAGAAATACATATAATTTTCCCGAACTCTGCATAAATACCCGCCCGCTCGTAAACGGCTGCAGGGCTTTGACCTTGGGTTCTAAAGTATTTAGATTTTTTTGCCCAAAGTTCTTGCATCTCTTCTGAAACTTCATCAAACTCGGCGTTTTGGGCTACTGTTTCAATATCAATAAATAAAATCTGCTTATTTTTAATTTGATTTAGCATCTTTATTTTTTAAATTCTTTTCAATAATTGAAGTCAGCAATTCAATGGCTACTTTATTATGCCCCCCTTGGGGGATAATTATATCGGCAGTGCTTTTTGATGGTTCTATAAACTGCTCGTGCATTGGCTTTACCGATGCTGCATACCTATCCAGAACGGCATCTACCGAACGCCCTCGTTCCACAATATCACGGCGGATAACTCTTGTTAGTCGGTCGTCTGCATCGGCATACACAAATACCTTCATGTCGAGTAAATCCCTTAGGGATTTATTGGTGAGTACCAGTATGCCTTCTACAATAATTACGTCTCTAGGTTCTACTGGTATGGTTTTGCTAGAGCGGGTACAGGTGAGGTAGGAGTAAGTGGGCTCTTGTACGGTTTTTCCTGCTTTTAAATCTTTTAGATGCTCGATAAGTAGTTCGAACTCGACCGAGCGGGGGTGGTCGAAGTTTATTTTTAGCCGCTCTTCTAGTGGCATATCGCTGTTGTCTTTGTAATATGAGTCTTGCGATAATATGGCTACTTCGCCTTCGGGCAGATTAGCTACAATTTTTTTTACTACGGTGGTTTTTCCCGAACCTGTTCCTCCTGCAATTCCGATGATTAGCATAGCTTTAAAAATTAGGCACTATTAGGTATAATTTTGAACTTAGGTGTTAATTCTTAATGGTCGGACACAAATATAAAAAGTTTTATTAAGAATATCTTATTTTTCTTTCAAAAGCATTTCAAAACTTTTGCCTTTAATGTAATCTTTGGACCATTTTTTTATTTTTTCTATCCCAAAAGGGGTTATGTCTAGGGCTTTTAATTCTTTAAGGGCGGTAATTTCTAGTTGCCCTAATTTTCCGTCCATTAAAAAACCGATAATTAGTAATTTTCCTATTGCGGCTTTTATTGAAGGGGACGATTTTGCGACTTGGTTTAAAAAGTGAGGCGAAATAATGTGTTCTTTTACTGGTTCTATTTTAAATAAGTTAAGGAAGTGTTTTGCAAAAAGGTAATCGGTAGGGTGGAAACTTTTTTTTACAATAGCAATGTATTCAAAAGTATCGTAAAGTAAATGATTAAAATCGGGGTTGTTTTTAAAGCGGCTATAGAACCATTTGCCCGTTTCGTGCATCAATTCGTGGGCACGTAGCCGCATGCTGGCTTTGCGAATAACCACTGCCGAGGTGTAGGCATTCCAAAAGGCGTAGATGGGAATGCCCGCCATGTCGATAATAGAGCGTATTGCCAAGCGTCCAAGGGTGCGTTTGAGTATAAACTGGAAGGCAAATTTGCTGAGTAGTGCTTTTACTCGAAAGAGGATAATTAAGAAAAAAACGCTGGCTTTTGAGCTGTTTTGCAAGGGGTTAATTCCGAGTTCTTTTAATTTCCCGATGTCTTTGCCTAAGGAAATATATACCAGCTCGGCGGCATCTTCTTTTGTATTGTTGGGGAGTTGTTCTTCTTTTGGGGGGAAGCCATATACGGAGGCAATTTTGCCTACCGAGCGAATATCAGTCATTGTAAGTAGCCAAATTTCTATGGCTACTAAGAAAATGCCGTAAGTAAGCTCGTTGGTTGAGGTTTTGAAAGAAAATTCGGTAAATGGGAGTTTAATATTGGAGAGCTTAAACCACTGGGGGTAAATATATTGTGGGAGGTAGAGCAGGACTACTCCTAAGGCACCGTAGAGTGCCGAAATTGCTAATACTTTTCGTCGAATTAGTTTTACTTTATGCACTTTTTCTTCCGAAGATAAGTGGGCTTCGGAGGGTTGCTTTTTGGCGAAATTAATAAAGTACTTGTAGGCAACTTTGTCGGTAAATTCGCTGAATTTTTGGGTCGTTATTTTTTTAATTTTTTCCAATTCTGTTAAGCTGAATTTTGTTGTTAATCTGTTAAATCCCAACTTTCGTGTTCAAATAGCCCTTTCGGGAAAAGTTCTAGTTCTTTTTCTTTTCTTCGCTTTATGCGAAATGTCCAAGAAATATCGGCAATGGGTAGGGCGTAAAATTTATTTTCGTTAAGTAATTTACTGTAAGATAGTTTTGCTCCAATCATAGCACTCATTCTTCTGCCAGAGTAGCCCATGATGCCCATTTTGCTTTCTACTGCCCATTGTTTCCATTTCCAACCTATTGAGTGGTAGTCAATATCAATAAAATAATTAAAGGTTTGGTTTAAGTGTGCATCAAAATCCAAACCGGCATACCATGCAGGTTCTGGGAAAAAAACCATAGTTTCTCTAAACATAATGGGCTGTACAATAATTGGCGGAGAAGATGCCCCGAAACTAAAGGCATTTTTAATGCCTAGGCGTAGTGTTAGCAACTGGTTGGCTCGTTTGCAGCTTGTTGATGGTTTAAGGAAGTGGCTTACCCTTAGCTCGTTGCGAAAAGCTAGGAGTTGGGGTACTTGTGTAGTTATTGGTAGTAGTTTTTCATTATTGCGTTTTCGGGTAAGGTTTAGTGCTAAGGTAGGGTAATAGATACCGTGGTAGGAGGAAAATAAAAATTTTCGTTTGAAAAATATTTTTTCTACCCAAGCGTGTTTTATTGCCAAGTGGGGCATAGCAAAAAAAGCAAGTGGGTGGGCTTGTAGCTCGGTTCTGTGTGTTAGCCCAAAGCGAGTGGGTTTTAGTAAACTTACAGATAGGCGGTGCTTTGAGAGCGTGTGTGCAGTGCCTTGAGTCCATAGTTGATTTTGGGCTTGGGCTAGCGTAATACTAAAAATAAAAATTATGAGTAAGACTATTTTAAATTTCATTTTTGATAATTTAAGTTAAGCTACAAGTAACTGAAAATACTAAATGCAACAATAGTACCAACGTTTTAAATCAAAAAAAACAGATAGTTAAACTTATTATAAAATAAAATTACTTTTGGGCATCAAGGAAGTACTGCACTAAATTTTCTCGCTTTATTTGGGCTTGTACTTTTGCTCGCCACTCGTTTTTGTCTTTTATTTTTTGCATGGTTTTATCCTTGCCTAATTTTAGGTTTTTTACTGTGGCTATACCTGCTTTTGCCTCGTCCTCACCGATAAGAATTGCAAAAGGGCAATTCTTTTTGTCGGCATAGGCGAGTTGCTTTTTTAATCCTTTCTGTAGCCCATAATAGATTTCTGTATCTATTCCTGCCTCCCTTAGCTCGTGTGCAATTTGTTGATATTCAGGCATTAAATGCTCATCGAAAAGTACAATAAAAACAGGGCCGTCTTCTAAATCATCGGTTTGCTGGGTTAATTGTAATAGTTCTGCCAAGCGGTCGATGCCGATTGATGCACCTGTTGCAGAAGCTTTTATGCCTAAAAAATTTTCGATTAGCCCATCGTATCTTCCGCCCCCGCATATTGCCCCCACTTGGCGTTTGTTGCCTTTTCTGTCGGTATATGTTTGTAGGGAATTGACTTCAAAAATAGGGCCTGTGTAATAGGCCATTCCTCTGACAAGGGTAGGAGTAAAGGTAACTCGGTCGTCTTTGTATCTAATTTTGCTTAGTATGGCATCTATTTTTTTTAGCTCTTCTAGCCCTTCTTTAAATGTTTGGTTATCAATACCTAAATTGCCTAGCTTCTGTAATACCTTTTCTCTTGTGGGGATATTTTCAAAAGCAGACAAGTAGTTTTCGATTTCAGAAATTATACTTTTATCTAACTTTAAACCAATTATTTTTGCACCCGAAGTGTCGGTTCTGCCCTTGCCTAGCTCTTGTAAAACTCCTCTAATTTCAATTTTATCTGCCTTATCAATAATTCTTAAAATAGCCTGTTCCAACTCTTCACCTTGTAGGATAGATGTAATTTCGCTGCCATTATCGCTGGCAATTTTTAGCTCGTTTACTCCAAGGCTCTCTAAAAAGCCTTTTAGGATTTTACGGTTATTTACATTTACAATGTAGCTACCTCGCTTTAAACCAATGGCTTCCATAGCATCGGATAATATCATACAGGTTTCGGCATCGGCGGCAACATCGGTAGTGCCTATGGTGTCAAAATCCAATTGCCAAAACTCTCGAAACCTGCCCGGGTCTAGTTTTGTTTCGTACCTGAATACTTGCCCAAATTGAAACCGACGGAAAAGAGGGATATTCGTTTCTGTAAGGTTTTTTTGCAAAAAACGAGTCCATAAACTCTCGGAATACATGCGCGCTAGGGGGGCAGTAAGGTCGTACCGCATAGCCAGGTGGTGGTTTTCCATTACTACTTTGTTTGAGCTATCGCGCAGCTCTTTACCATTCTTTTTTAAAACGGGTTCTAATTCTGGGTTTCTAAAAGAGTAAACGCCTTGGTCAATAGTGTCTTTATCGGGCATATATTTGCCAAGGTTATCGGCATATTCTAAGGTCGGGCTATCCCATTGTTGGTAGCCGTATTTTTTATAAACTTGGCTGGCTTTGGTAATTATTTTCCACCGTAATTGGTTCAATTCTGGGTTAATATCTCTAAATCCTTTAATTTTTCGGGGGACTATGCCTCTTTCGTTGTTTTTCATTTTGAAATTTTTTACTTAAAATTAGGGTAACTTTAAATGTGAAAATACAGCTGTTTATTTAACCAAAAAAAGCACCACAATAAGATATTGCAGTGCTTGAAATTGTACCATCGAAGAGATTCGAACCCTTGACCCCTGGAACCACAAACCAGTGCTCTAACCAACTGAGCTACGATGGCATTATTTTCAGATTGCAAAATTAAGAATAATTATGTAAAGATAAAATTATTTCTGTAATTTGTTTTAAATTACTTTATTTTTGCAAAATAAAGCCCATTGTTTGGATATTAAAACGTTGCCCGTCGGCAGATTTTACTTTAATTTCTTTGATGTAAATGGGTGTGCTTTCGTTATTTTTAGATAGCTTTTCGATATATCGTTTTTGTATGCGTGTAAAACTTTTGCCTTGCCCGTATTTTCCATTTGTACCGGAGTAGTGTTCGGATATTTTAAAACTTTCTATTTCGTATGCACTTTCAGGAATATTATAGGGGACAGTAATTTGGAGTTCTGCTGTATCCATAAATTTTTGGTGGGTGATAAGCCCTCCGGTAAGCCCTTGGATTGTAATTGAAGGGGGGGGGCTTTTAACGGTAAATTGGGCGATAAATTCATCGGTTATAAAGCCGGAGTTATCAATGGTTCTGGCGGTTACAGGTACAACCCCTTCCGCCAATGGGCGAAAAAAATAGTTCCCACTAGTGCCTGAAATTTTACCACTACTAACAGTAACTTCTAGGTGGGTGTCAGATGCGCCGTCGGTAGCAATAATTAGGGGGTTGTCGATGCCGAGATAGAGGGTTTCTTGCATGATTTTTTTGCCAGCATACTGCTTGGCTGCTGTTGTGGTATCTTGCAAAACGGAGAGTATGCCCACAGAGCAACCTTCGTTGCCGGCTCATTATAAAAATGCTACGGCATTTTTTGGGGAGTTTCTTTAATGCTTTATTTAGTGATGTATTAAATTTTTTAGTATCTATAGCCACTGTTTTTATAGGGTTTTCAAAAGCCGATAAATGCTCTGTTTTTTGTTCTTTTTCATCTTTGGCTTTATTTTTTTTCATGATATTGTATGACGCATTGCGTACCGAGCTGTACAAATAGGCTTGCATTGAAAATTTAATGTCTATATTTTTTTTGTTTTTCCATAGGGATAGAAAAACGTTCTGCACGGCCTCGTCAGCATCGTCTTTGGAGCTGGTTAGCTGGTAAGAAAAACGGCATAATGGGGTATAGTACTTCCTGAAAAGGGTGTTGAAATTTGCCTTCTCGCTCGGGACTGTTACTGGTGCTATGTGCTTGTCTGCTCGCTTCACTTGCTGTGGTTTCTTATAGAGAGTCTTGGGAAGGTAGATACCCTTAAAATAGAAGAGCTGTTTTTTTATATTTAAAATTGTAGTATTTAAGATGCAATTTTGTTGTAAATATAAAGTTTTAAAACTAGATAGATAAGAAATAATTATGAAAATACTTTTTGCCGACGATCATCAACTAATCCTTACAGGATTAAAAACAATAATAAGCGATTATTTTTCTGAGGCTAGTATTTATATGGCACAAAACAAAAGTGAACTTTTTGCTTGGTTAAAAAAAGAGACTTTTGATATTCTTATTCAAGATTTAAAATTTGGCGATACTAATGCCAATGAATTTCTTACCGAAATAAAAAAAGATTATCCGAAATTAAAGATACTAATTCTAAGTACAATTTCGGATACGGTAAGTATTACCAAGCTAATAAAAAAAGTAGATGGTTATGTTGTAAAATCAGAGCCTATTGAGGAAATAATTACTGCAATAAAAACTATTTGCGAAGGCAAAACATATTTGAGCAAAAAGACGAACCAAAAATTAAAAGCCCCCATTTGGCATAAGGAAATTATACTTAGCCGCCGAGAAAAAGAAATTATTGCAGTAATCATGAAAGAAAAATCGACCAAAGAAATTGCCGAGGAACTAAATATATCTGTAAAAACAGTAGAGATGCACCGTGCTAATCTTTTTGTGAAATTGGAGGTTAAAAATATAACAGGTTTAGTAAAAAAAATAATTTTACTAGGGCTTATCGAAGATTAAGGGCAGCTACTTTTTTAGCTCGATTATCATAATTGATTTCTTAGGGATTTTAATTTCAGAAATATCTACTTTTTTGCCCGATATAATTTCAAAACCAGCGGAGTAGCCTTTCATAATTTCATTAAAACGGTCTGTTTTAATTGTCCTGCTATCCGTATTATGATTGTTTAGAACCACCATAACAGATTCATTTTTGGTGTAGCGAAAATACACGTAGGTGTTATTTTCGGGTAAGAAGTGCATCATTTTACCTTCGGTAACTGGTTTTGATGTTTTTCGCCAGTTGGCAATTTTTTTCATAAAATCAAAGGCTTCATTTTGTGCCTTTGTTCGCCCCGATTTTGTAAACGCATTCTGTTTATCGCCTGCCCAGCCACCCGGAAAATCCTTACGGATATGCCCATGCCCCTTATGCTCATGACCTGGCATTAGAATTTCGGTAGCATAGTAAACCATTGGTATTCCACGTGTGGTGAGTAAAAAACCAACGCCCATTTTATATTTATTTATATCCTCGCCAACCGAGGTGTAGAACCTATCCAAGTCATGATTATCTAGGAAAATTACATTGTTATTGGCATCGTTGTATAAAAAATCTTCGGCAAAAGTATAGTAGAGCTTTAAAAGCCCAGAAGTCCAGCCTTCGTCTTCGTTAAAAGCCGATTTTGTGGCATAATATAAGGGGAAGTCAGTTGTGCTTTGTAAGTGCGAATCGTAGTCGCCAGAAACAGGGCTACCAGACTGGAAATAAGCAGTAAAAGCTGTTTTTTGTAACCAAGTTTCACCTAAAAGTGTAAAGTTTGGGTATTCAAACATTACCCGTTCGCCCCAGTCTGCCATAAATTCCTTAAATGGATAGGGCTGTGTATCCATTCTAATGGCATCAATGCCTGCATATTCAATCCACCATAGGCTGTTTTGTATTAAGTAGTTGGCAACAAGAGGGTTACGTTGGTTAAAGTCGGGCATTGTTGCCACAAACCAACCTTCGGTCATTTGTTTTTGGTCGCTTTTTGAGGCGTGTGGATCGGCAATTACGCTGCCCCTAAAATTAGAGCGAAAATCAGGGTTGGAGTTAAACCAGTCTTTCGATGGCAAATCTTTCACCATCCAGTGTGCACTTCCGCAGTGGTTAAAAATCATATCCTGAATGACTTTAAGACCTTGTTTATGACAGGTTTGTACAAATTTTTTGTAGGATTTATTAGTGCCAGAGCGGGGGTCTGTTTTATAAAAATCGGTAATTGAATAACCATGATAGGAGTAGTCTGGCATATTGTTTTCCAAGATAGGATTTAGCCAAAGTGCCGTTGCACCCAATTCTTTTATATAGTCTAAATGGTTTTCAACTCCTTTAAGGTCGCCACCATGTTTGCCGTTGGGGTTATTGCGGTCGGCTTTTTCTAAAATCCCGGCAGGGGTATCGTTGCTTGGGTCGCCGTTGGAAAATCGGTCGGGCATTACCAAATAGATTAAATCTTTACTGGAAAAACCTCTGGCTTGTGGTTTTCGCAATTCTAAATTATAGGTAGTTTGGGCTAGGGTTTTACTACCTTTTTTAAACTCAATTTTAAAACTACTCGCCACCTCTCTATCAATAATTTTAATATCTAAAAAAATGTAGTTCGGATTTTCTAGTTGGTGCGAGCGTAGTAAGCTAACTTTTTTTGAGTTGATTACGGGCTTTGTAAGCCCGATATTATTGCCATATACTAGTATTTGAAATTCGTCGCTGTTCATATTTGCCCACCAATTTAGTGGCTCTACACGAGAAATATTTGTTTTTTGTGCGAGCAAAGTTGGGCTTGTTGCCAATAGGAAAATGAGCAAGCTTAAAAAGACTGTTATTTTTTTCATAATTACTAACCTTTAATTTTCTGCTAAAAATAAGGTTATTTTAAGGAAGCAACAAAGAAAATTAAAGAAAAATTAACGCAAACGTTTTCGGAAAGTCTAAGGTACAAATTTATAGCCAATGCCTTTTACTGTAAGAATGTTTTTTTGCGAAATTTTTTCACGAAGTTTTCTAATATGCACGTCAATAGTTCTATCGCCTACAATAATATCATCGCCCCATACTTTTTTAAATATTTCCTCACGGGTAAATACTTTGTCGGGTTCAGAAATTAATAAACGCAGTAGTTTAAACTCTTTTTTGGGGAGGTAAATAGGGGCTGATTTATAAGTTACAATATGTTTATTTGAGTCGATTGTAATATCTCCGCAGCTAAGAATTTTATTTTTTGTGGCTTCTTTTGTCGAGCTACTATGTCTTTTTAGTAGTGCTTTTACTCTGCTTACAAATACTTTTGGTTTTATTGGTTTTGTGATGTAATCGTCTGCACCAGCCTCAAAACCAGCTATTTGCGAATAGTCTTCGCCACGGGCAGTAAGAAAGGTGACTAAGGTACCTTCCAAATCTGGGTTTCTTCGTATCTCTTCGCAGGTTTCTATGCCGTCGGATTCTGGCATCATCACATCTAAGATAATGAGGTGGGGTTTTTTTCTGATGGCGGTTTCTAAACCTTTTTTCCCATTTTTTTCGGTGTAAATTTTATAGCCAGCCTTTTTTAAGTTATAACTTAAAAATTCAAGAATATCAGTATCATCATCAACTAAAAGTATTTTTTGTTTTCCCTGTTTCATTAGCTTGGTTGTATATTAATAGTGGTACAAAAATAATTTAGCTAAGTTAGCAATAAATTTGAGTTAATCCGAATAATTTGAAGATTTATAATTAAAGTTAATACCTCTTTTATCCTAGTTGCTACTAATGGAGATTTGTTTTAGTCCCTGTTTTGCAAAGGTTTAAATTTGAGCCTAAACATTGCAGACAATAAAAAAATAAAGTCACCTAATAAGATTATTTGGCTATAGTTTGCTAATTTTACTCAAAATTAAAAAAGCAAGAATGCGAGTAGTAACTGAAAACCAAATTACCAGATTAGAAATTAGCAAAGAGGCAATTAGGCATAATTTAGATTTTTATAAATCAGTGCTAGCCAAAACTACAAAAATACTGGTCATGGTAAAAGCCTTTTCCTATGGCAACGGAGGTGTTGGGTTTTCTCAATACCTAGAACGTTTGGGAGTGGATTATCTCGGAGTCGCCATTTCTGGCGAAGGGGTTGCCCTCAGGAAAGCAGGAGTAAAATTGCCTATTATTGTTATGAGTCCTCATGCAGGAAATTGTGCCGAGATAATTGAGTACCAATTAGAACCCGAAATTTATAATTTTAAAATTCTTAAGGAGTTTAATACTGCCCTTTTGGGGGGAGGAAAAAAGGGCTACCCTGTTCATATTAAATTTGATACAGGAATGAACCGCTTGGGCTTTCGGGCGGCAGAAACTGAACAGGTTGTGAAACAGTTAAAAGGGGCTGAAACGATTAAAGTAAAATCAATATTTTCACACCTTGCTGGTGCAGATAGTGTTGATTATGATGATTTTACAAAAAAACAAATCAAATTATTCACCACCATTTACAAGCAGTTTTCGGTGCTTATTGGTTATATGCCTATGTGGCATATTTTAAATTCTGCTGGTGCAGAACGTTTCCCTGCTGCGGCTTTTGATATGGTTCGCCTTGGCATTGGACTTTATGGTTTTAGTAGCAATTTTCAGCACAAGCTAAAAAATGTAAGTACTTTTAAATCTAAAATTCTTCAAATTAAGACAATTCTACCTGGCGAAACGGTTGGCTACTCCCGGAATGGGGAGTTTCCAAATGGTGGTAAAATTGCAGTAATTTCAGCAGGTTATGGCGATGGTATTGGTCGGGGCTTGGGGAATGGTAAATTATCTGTCGAAATAAATGGGCAACTTGCTCCACTTACTGGGAACGTGTGTATGGATATGTGCATGGCAGATATATCGAAAATTGATGCAGAAGAAGGCGATGATGTTATTTTTTTTGGCGATAGAAATACTGCTAGCGACATTGCCGAGGCCAGTAATACAATTTCGTATGAAATTATTACAAAAATCCCAGGAAGAGTAAAGCGGATTTTGGTCTAAACTAAGTCTAGGCCATACAATTTGTAATTTTTAAAATTCTTTCCTGCATAGCGTCTGGATAAGGCTTTGGAGTGGTTGTAGCTAATTACAAGGGCATGAATGCCCTGAGTGAAGCCTGCTTTTTTTGCCTCCCTATTCATCATACCGCCAAGGAAAACTCCTGCCCCCTTAAAAGGCGAGTCCTGTTTACGAACAACCGATTTTGCAATAATCCGCTTAGTGGTTTTGCAGAAATAGTCGGGTACAGAAAACATAAACGCCTCAATTTCCTTGGCTGCATTTTCTATAATCCAAACGAATTTTGGGTGGATTATAGCTTTTATGGCTAAATACTTTTCGCTAAATTGTTGGGCAGTAATGGGGGTAAATAGGAAATTACTTTTAAAGGCATCAATGCTAAATTGACCAATCTTTAGTAAGTCGTTCTCTAAATCCGCCATGTTCAAATGACGCACTTTTGCCCCAGATTTGTTGAGCTTTTCTTGAAATTGGTTAAGAAAATTACTGTCGTAATTTAGAGTGGTATCCAAGTCAGAGAAGTAATCGGCAATGCTGTGGAAACCAAAATTTGTAAACTGCTGGTTGTAGTAAATATGGTGATAAGGCTCCATGAAAAAATTGTGCGTTTCGTTGCTTGTGCTAAAGCGGTAGCTGTTCCAAGTTGAGCCTTCCATGGGGCCAATAAGAAAATCGAATCCTCGTTTTTTTGCCTTTGCTTTTGCAAAATTTAATATCTGATTGGCAGACATTTGTACATCTTCGCACTCGTAACTGCCTATTGTCGCCGATTTTTTGCCTTTATAGGTTAATAAATTGTTTTCATAAATAGCAAACCGCCCAACAGGAGTGTCGTTTTTGAGCAGGATATAACAGCCCTCCAAATCCGTTTCTCCAGGCTCGTGTCCTAGCAAAAAACGTTGCGAATTTTCGTTGTAAAGTCCTTTTAATACCGCTGTAAATAACTTATCTTTGCAGGATACTTTTTTTATTATGTACTTAGTATTCATTTTAGGTTTGATTTTTGGAAATGAAAATAATTAACCATATATACCGAATTGTTGCTTTTGATGAGCTTGCTCTTTTTCAGATAAGCTTTGCTTATGTTTTTACACTTGTTTTAAACCCTAGTGTTGCGGGCGAAATTTTTTCTGCTGGGTTTGAAGGATTTGCTTCTTTTTTATTACTGCTTGCTCTGGGCTTACCTTTTCTTATGGGGCTAATATTTTCGTTAAAACATCTTTTTATATCAAGAGAAAAAACAAGCAGAGAGCTTTGGCTTATGATAACTTCTGCTACACTTATTAACGCTGTAATTTCTTATTATGCACTAAAATATAATACCGAACAGGTCGATTATAAAATAATTTTCCCTATTGTAAATGTTGTACAAGCAGTTCTAATACTCTGGTTTTTAGGCTTGATGAGCAAAGATAATGATTTTATTTATTTTTTCTACTTGCCCGGAAATACGAATTTGTGGGTGGCTATTTTTAATTTAGTTGTGATTTCTATTTTGGTGCTGTTTTTTCATTATTATTTGGAGTCGCAATGGTACTATACAATTTCCTCTGCCATAAGTTGGACTGTTTTTGTTAGTAAATTTTTACGTTTTGGTACTCTAAAATTAGAGTAACTATAGCCATGCTGTCATTTCATGACAAAACACAAGCACAACTGTTGCCGTAGCAGGAATGGTTAAATTATCATACCCTTTATGAGAGATAGCTTCTGCGAAAGCAGTAAAAACTGAAACCAAGAAGGCAACTATAAATAAACCTGCGGCTTCCTTTTCGCTAAAAAGGAAAAGGAAAAATAAGGCAATGGCAAATGCCGTTACAAAAAATGCAAACGAACCTGTGAGCGTTTTTGTGTTGTTAAAAATAGTGTATTCCCCTTTCGGGATTTTTTTCCCGAGCAAGCCAGCCACGGGGTCGGCAAGGGCTAAAATGAGTATGGGGATATAATAAAAAATCATATCATCGTAATAATCAAGCACTAAGAATGCCCCATAAACAATAAAAGGGTAGATAATGCTGCCTCGTGTTGTGCGTTCTACTGCGTTGATGGACGGCAGTAGTTTGAATTTTAGGCTGGACAAAAGTATGATTAGGAATGAAAAACACAGCCCCAGAACCAGCCAATGATTACCCAGCATGGGCGGAAAAAGCAAGCTGATAATACCTGTGGAAAGGTGTACAATTTTGCGTGTAATTTCTGCTTTTACTTTAAATTTATGATACAAAACTTCTGCCGAGGCAAAAAGTATAAGGTAGCCTACGGCAAGTATCGCAGTATTTATAAGTTGCTGGTTGGTGAAACTCAAAATAAGTTGGAATTAATGAGTATTATTTGCGTATAATAGATATTTCTCCATTTCCTGCAATTTTAATTATAGATGATGGTTTTGAAGACACGGCTTGTTCTTGCTTAAATTTAACAACATAATCTACACCTTCTTTTATAGCCTTTGAAATGGCATTGAAATTCAGGGCATTTTTTTCTCCTGTTATATTTGCTGAGGTCGAAACTACTGGGCGTTTAAAACGGCGAAGCAGCAGTTGGCAAAATTTATCATCAGGTACTCTAATGCCAATGCTTCCGTCTTTATTGATTAAATTTTGGGCTAAATTTTTGGCATCATCAAAAATGATAGTGGTTGGCTTATTAGCCATTTCGATTATATCGAGTGCTACATCTGGCACACTATCGCTGTACGAGTTTATGCGGTTTAGGTTGGATACTAAAATAAGCATACTCTTAGCATCAGTTCTTTTTTTTAAGTCATAAATTTTTTGTACCGCTTCTGGTTTTGTGGCATCGCAACCAATGCCCCAAACCGTATCAGTGGGGTAGAGGATAAGCCCCCCATTGTATAGCACTTCAATGGCTTTCTCTATGTCTTTTTCCAACTTGTATATTTTAAGGTTTCAATCGCCCATACATTCTTGGGAAAGGTATTGTTTCTCGGATATGTTGTAATTTACACAGCCAAGCGACCATACGCTCTAGCCCTAAACCAAAACCAGCATGTGGTACAGAGCCGTATTTTCGTAAATCAAGATACCAATCAAAAGCGTCCATTGGTAATTTATGTTCATTTATTTTTTCGATAAGAAGTGCCTCGTTCGTTTCTCGCTCGCCGCCACCTACAATTTCACCATAGCCCTCTGGGGCTAGTACATCAACGCCTTTTGCTAGGTCTGGGGCAGAGGCATCTCGTTTCATATAGAACGCTTTTATTTCGTGCGGCCAGTTATAGACCATCACTGGCACAGTGTACATGCGTGTAATTACAGTTTCGTCCGAACCACCAAAATCGCTCCCGAACTTAAAATCCTGAGCCGATTTTAGCCACTTAGGAATATTCTTAGCTTTAACTTCCAAATCAGTAATCTGATTTTTTAATCCATCAATTTTATTTTGAAGATAATTTCGCTTGCCTTTTTTTACACCAGCTGCAATCTCTTTTTCTTTAGCTATAATCTCCGCCTTGTTACTTTCAATAGTTGCAATGGTTTCAGCGAGGTCATTCTCTAGCGTTTCAATAGTGGTTTTACCATCTACTTTTTGCTCACCTTTTAAAACCGCCACCGCTTCGGCGTAGGATAGGCGTGGAAATTCTTGAGCTGCAATGTTATCAAAAATACTTGTATCCCTGCCAAGTACTTCCATTTCGGCTTTGCAATTTTCATGAACATCGGCAACCACATATTTTATGAACTGCTCAATTAAATCCATGTTCATTTCATTATCGAAAAAAGCCATTTCTGGTTCAATCATCCAAAACTCGGATAAGTGCCTTCTTGTTTTGGATTTTTCTGCACGAAAAGTAGGGCCAAAAGTATAAATTTTGCCCATGGCCATAGCCATGGCTTCGCCGTAGAGCTGCCCCGACTGCGAGAGGTAAGCTGGGCGGTCGTAAAAATCGGTTTCAAAAAGTGTGCTTGTGCCTTCGGCAGCATTGCCTGTAAAAATAGGAGCATCCATTTGCACAAAATCTTCTTTTTGGAAAAAATTATTGATAGAAAAAATAATTCGGTTACGAATTTTCATGATTGCCCATTGCCGCTTGGAACGCAGCCATAGATGGCGTTTATCCACCAAAAATTCGACCCCATGCTCTTTGTTAGAGATAGGGAAACTAGGAGAAGTGCCAATGATACTCAATTGGCTAACATGAAGCTCAAAGCCCCCTTCCTGGCGGTCGTCTTTTACCACTTTGCCTGCAATTTTTACCGATGTTTCTTGGGTGGTCGATTTTGCGGTAGCAAAAATAGCTTCGCTAACATCATTGGCATTTACGATACATTGGGCATAGCCGCTGCCATCTCGCAAGACTATAAATTCGAGTCCTTTTCCGCTACGCTTATTGGTTACCCAGCCTTGTGTCTGAATTACCTGCCCTTCAAAACCTTTAAAATCTTTTATTTGTACCATATAATTTAATGATGTTTTTTTTAATCTAAACTTGAACTTACAAAATTAACTTTTTTAGTTTTTTTTTCAAATAAAATTAAAAATAATTTAAAGCACAGCGTAAACTAGCTTTTCATAAACTGCTAAATCCTTATGATTAGCCAATTTCATTCTATAATACTCTTCCATTATTTTACCTTGTTGCTCAAATCGGAAATCGGTTAGCTTTGGGTGCTTATAAATATCATAATCATATACTCTTTTTCCAAAACGGATTTGCTCAATCATAGCTAAAACCCAATGGTAACGTAGTTTTTGATGTTGCCATACATGGCAAACTTCATGAACTAAAACGGACATCGCATAATCCTTATCTGCAAAATTATCGGCATATCGTTTTCTCGAATAAGCAATTTTATTACCAAAAGTAACTGCCGTAAAACGCCGAAGCAAAAAGCTGAATAAATGCTGGCGAGTAATTTTTATTTTTTTCAAATCCAGATTATTACCGTATATCTCAGAAAGTATATTAATTTCGCTACTCGTTAATTGCCTTACCGAGCTTTGAGTTTTACCCATAGTACAATTTTAATAAATCGTTTGCAAAATGAGCCTTACAAACTGTAAAATATGCAAATCTAAAACTATTTTTAAATTTGAAAAAATGGTTTTAAAAAAATATTTAGTCCGCTATTACTGTTGCCCAAAGTGCGATTTTATACAAGCCGAATTGCCTTACCCGCTAGAGGAGGCTTACGCCGATGCTATTGTGGAAAAAGATACAGGCGTACTTTTTCGGAATATTCTATTGGCAGAAAAGGCGGATTTAATTTTAAAAAAGAATTTTAACTGCCGAGCAAAATTTCTTGATTTTGCAGGTGGCTATGGCGTACTTACTCGCTTGATGCGAGATAAAGGATACAATTTCAAAAGCTACGATAGGTTTTGCAAAAACCTATTTTCGCAACAGTTCTTGGCGAATGATTTTATTGATAGCAATGAGAAATACGAATTAATTACGGCACTCGAAATCTTTGAGCACCTAGAAAACCCCTTAGCAACCATTGGGCTTTTAGCCCAAAAAGCAAAGGCTATTTTATTTACCACCGAGCTAATTCCTGAAAATCAAGATTTAAAAAATTGGCATTATTTATCGACGGATACAGGGCAGCATATCGTTTTTTATTCTTCAAAAACCTTTGAATATCTTGCACAACAACTAGGGTTTTATTATTATACCGACCAAGTGTCGTTGCATTTATTTAGCAAAGCTAAAATTAAAAATTTAATATTTTTGAAAAATAATAATAAGTTAATTAAAGCCATACAGTTTCTTAAACTGGGAATAAATTTTGTGCGTTTTTTACCAAAAGCACAATTTGCAATAAATGCAGACAGTAAATTATCCGAATAATAGAATTTTGTAAAAATGAGAGTACTATTTGACCATCAGGCATTTACATTGCAAGTTTATGGGGGGATTTCTCGCTACTTTGCCGAGCTAATAAAAAATGCACCGCCCGATTTGGAGATTAAAACGCAAGTGCCTTACTCCAATAATTTCTATCTGAAAGAATTGCAGCCAGAAACAAAACCTTTTTTTGCAGAAAAAAACTTTAAAGGAAAGTTGCCTCTTTTTAGACAAATAAATAACCATAAAAGCAAAAAAACACTTAAAAAAGGCGATTTTGATTTGCTACACCCCGGCTACTACGCCCCCTATTTTTTAAAACACATTGGCAAAAAGCCCTTCGTGCTTACGGTACATGATATGACTCACGAACTTTACCCCGAAGCATTTTCAAAATTTGATAAAACTGCTCAATGGAAGCAACTGTTGATGAAAAAAGCCAACCACATTATTGCAGTATCAGAAAATACGAAACAGGATATTTTGCGGTTTTCTAAAATTGAAGCACATAAAATTTCGGTAATTTGGCACGGCTTTTACAATAATAAAAAACAGGCACAAGAAGTAAAGCCTATCAATATGCCTTTTTTGCTTTATGTGGGATCTCGTACAGCGTACAAAAATTTCGATAATTTTATTAAAGCCTTTATTCTTTTGAAAAAAGAATTTCCGACACTACATTTGATGTGCACAGGCAATGCGTTTTCCGAAAAAGAAAAATCCTTTTTTGCAGAAAAAAATATCAGCGAAAGCGTTGTGCAAATTCGAGCTTCGGATAGCGAGCTTAGTTGGCTGTATCAAAATGCCGAGGCTTTTATTTTTCCTTCATTTTACGAAGGGTTTGGGATACCCGTTTTGGAGGCATTTGCCAATAATTGCCCTGCAATTTTGAGCCATACTGCCGCTTTAAAAGAAGTGGGTGGCAATGCTTGTGCCTACTTTTCGCCCGAAAATATAGAGGACATTAAGGCTACAATTAAATCTGTAATTAGCGATGAAAAGCTACGCTTTGTGATGCAAAAAAAAGGAGCAAAACGGCTTAAACTTTTTTCGTGGCAAAAAACGGCCATAGAGACCGCAAAAATTTACAGGGAGATTTTAAACAAATAAACCATGACGCAACCGCTAGTTAGTATAATAACAGTTACTTACAATGCCGAGCAATTTATCGAGCGTTGCATTTTAAATATTGCTGCACAGACTTATAAAAATATTGAACACATTATTATAGATGGTAATTCTACCGATAAAACAAAGCAGATAGTTGAACAGTATAAAACAAAAGTTACCACTTTTATAAGCGAACCAGATAAAGGACTTTATGATGCGATGAATAAAGGCATTAAAATTGCAACGGGAAAATATATTTGGTTTATAAATGCTGATGACCAAATTTTTGCAAAGGAAACCTTGCAAGAAGTGATGAACAATTGCTCTGAAAATACAGATATTTACTACGGCGAAACACTTATTGTAGATGCCACAGGGAAAGAAATAGGAATGCGGCGACACAGTACGCCAGAAAATTTGAACTATAAAAGCCTAAAAAAAGGAATGAAAGTAAGCCACCAATCTATAATTGTAAGGAAAGAAATAGCTGGACTATACGATTTAAAGTATAGATTTTCAGCAGATTACGATTGGGTGATAAAGGTACTAAAAAAAGCAAAAACAATTTGTAATACGCAGATTATATTATCTCGTTTTAACGATGAAGGGCTAACAAAAAAAAATGTAAAAACAGGCTTAAAAGAACGCTTTTCTATAATGACAAATCACTATGGACTTATTTCAACAATTCTACACCATATCCCAATAGCACTTCGATTTACAATTTTTTATATCAAAAACAGAAGGGTGTAATTTATATTTTGCTGAAAATATTTTGCCTAAATTCTTAAAATGATAACTTTGCAAGAAAGATAAAACTTAGAATTAAAATTTGTATGAAAAAACGAGTTCGAGTAAGATTTGCCCCAAGCCCTACTGGGCCTTTGCATATAGGTGGCGTACGAACAGCACTGTTTAACTACCTTTTTGCCAAGAAGCACGGGGGGGATTTTTTATTGCGTATTGAAGACACCGACCAAAACAGATTTGTGGAAGGTGCAGAGCAGTACATACAAGAAGCCCTTGAATGGTGCGAAATCTCAC